>JAKOOD010000568.1 GCA_022701635.1 Burkholderiaceae bacterium
GCTGCGAGAAGTCGTAGCCGAGGCGGATCGCCGTTTCGCGCACGATGTTGCGCGTGACCTCGGTCATGCCGGCCTGGTTCTTCAATGCGCGCGATACCGTGCCGATCGACAATCCGGTCGCCCCCGCAATGTGGCGGAGCGTGACATGGCTCATGGCTGCGTAGGGTCTCCGATTATCGGTTTAATAAACGCTTATGGCTGCGTTTTCAGATGTCGGACCGGAAGCCGGGGCCGCACCTGTTCATAGTCAGATTTATAGCAGCCGCCGTTTAACAGCGTCAACAACGGCGGCCGAATCCGGGTGCGTTTTAGCGCTGTTTTACTAAACGCGGGCATGGCACGCGCCATGCCCGCACGGTGTGCAGGTTCGCGTGTTTACCGACCCTGTGCCGACGGCACGGCGGCATGCACGTCCGCTTCCAGCAACTCGAGCTCGGCCACCTCGAGCGCCGTGCCGTTGTCGAAGCGCAGGCGGTATTCGCGGTAGGCGCCCGGCTTGGCGATGCGGAACGGACGCAGCTGCTGGGCCCAGGCGAAGGCTTCGCCGCGGCGCTGGTCGAGCACCGTCCAGGCGCCCTTGCCCGCACGCGTGCGGCCTTCCAGCGTCCAGCCCAGGCCCTGCAACGGGGTCTTGCCGCCGGTGATCGTGTAGTAGCTGGCCTTGGCCGCGTCGGCGAACGTGAAGCCGACGGCGGCGCGGGCCGACAACGGTATCGCGGTCGCGGCATCGTCGTCGACCAGCGCGGCAGCGGCGCCGGCGCCTTCCAGCGTGACGGCAGTGGCGCGCCCGGTCAGGTCGTGCATGCCCAGCGGCTGCTTGCCCGGCGCGGTCAGCGACGCCGGCAGCGCGTTCGGCGCACTGCCCCATGCCGACGGCTTGCTGCCCATCTCGAATTCGAGCGTGGCGCCGGCCGCGATGTCGGCGTGGCGGATCCAGGCCTGGCTCCACGGCTTGCCGTTGACCTTCAGCGACTGCACGTAGACGTTCTCCGGGCCGTTGTTGTGGGCGATGACGCTCAGGGTGCGGCCATTCTCCAGCTTGACGTCGGTGCGCTCGAAGGCCGGCGAGCCGATGATGTATTCCGGAGAACCCATCCGCAGCGGATACAGGCCGAGCACCGCGAAGGTGTACCAAGCCGACATCTCGCCGTTGTCCTCGTCGCCCGGATAGCCCTGGCCGATCTCGCTGCCGAGATACAGGCGGCGCACCACTTCGCGCGAGATCTGCTGGGTTTTCCACGGCTGGCCGGCCGTGGTGTACATCCAGGGGATATGGTGCGAGATCTGGTTGCTGTGCGCGTACATCCCCAGGCGCACGTCGCGCGCCTCGGTCATCTCGTGGATCACGCCGCCGTAGCCGCCTGCCACCTTGGCCGTGCCGGTTTCCGCGGTGGCGAAGAACTGGTCGAGGCGGGCCGCCAGCTTGTCGCGGCCGCCCATCAGCGAGGCCAGGCCGTTGGCGTCGTGTGAGGCGGTAAAGGCGAAGTTCCAGGCGTTCGACTCGGTATAGTCCTTGCCCCAGCTATCCGGATCGAAGCTGGCGGCCGGCTCGCGCCATTCGCCCTTGGCGTCGCGGCCGCGGAAGAAACCGGTACCGCTGTCGTACAGGTGCACGTAATCGACCGCGCGGCCGCGGAAGTAGTCGGCTTCCTCGCGGTAGCGGCGCGCCCGCGCCGGGTCCTTTTCGTCGCGCGCCAGCGCGCTGCCCAGCTGCGCCAGGCTGAAATCGTTGAGCGCACCCTCGAGCGTCCACGACAGGCCCTCGTGGACCGAGCTGTCGGCGTAGCCGCGGTACATCGACTGCGCCAGGCCCTTGCGGCCGACGTTCGAGACCGGCGGCACCGCGGTGGCGTTCTTCAGCGCCGCTTCGTAGGCCTGGTGCGCATCGAAGCCGCGCACGCCCTTCAGCCAGGCATCGGTAAAGGCGACGTCGGAACTGGTGCCGACCATCAGGTCGGCATAGCCCGGCGACGACCAGCGCGCCACCCAGCCGCCGTCGCGGTACTGCTGCAGGAAGCCGTCGACCATCTCGCCGGCCTGCTTCGGCGTGAACAGCGCGTACGCCGGCCAGCTGGTGCGGAAGGTGTCCCAGAAGCCGTTGTTGACGTAGGTCTTGCCGGGACGGACCGGGGTCGAGGTCTTGAGCGCGTCGCCGCCGGCGTTGTCCTTCGACCAGCCGCTCTGGTCGGCGTGGCGCCAGTCCGGCTTGTCGACGGTGCCGACGTTTTCGTGGCCGATGTTCGGGTACATGAACAAGCGGTACAGGTTCGAATACACGGTGGTCAGCTGGTCGTCGCTGGCGCCCTGCACTTTGACACGGCCGAGCTGTTCGTCCCAGGCCGCCTGGGCGCGCTCGCGCACGGTGTCGAAGCCGGCGTCGCCGACTTCCATGTCGAGGTTGCGCTTGGCCTGCTCGACCGAGATCAGCGAGGTGGCGATGCGCATGCGCACTTCACCGTCAAGCGCGGCGAACTTCACGAAGCCGGTCGGGCGGCCGGTGTCCAGCAGGCCGCTGTCGCGCCACTTCTGGTCGAAGCGCGCGAACACGAACATGCGCGAGGCGCCGTTCGACAGGCCGCTGCGGGTATCGGTGTAGCCGCTCAGGGTCTGGCTGGCCGCATCCAGCGTCAAGCCGCCGCGCTTGTCGACGTTATCGAACAGCAGGTTGGCGTCGCCGCCGCGCGGGAAGCGGAAGCGGAATACCGCGGCGTGGTCGGTCGGCGCGATCTCGGCACGCATGCCGTTGTCGAAGTCGACGCGGTAGGTGTAGGGGCGGGCGAGCTCGTTCTCGTGCGAGAACGCCAGCGCGCGCTGCTGGCGGTCCGGGTCGGGACGGCCGCTGGCGGCGGACGGCATCACCTGGAAAGTCTGGCGGTCGCCCATCCACGGGCTGGGCTCGTGGCTGAGGTTCAGGGCCTGCATGCGTGGGCGGTTGTCCGCGCCGTTCTTTTCGTTCCAGCTGTACAGCCAGCTCAGGCTGCCGGCGTCGGTGGCCGGGGTCCAGAAGTTGAAACCGTGCGGCATCGTCACCGCCGGGATGTTGTTACCGCGCGAGAAATTGCCGTTGGCCTGGGTGCCGCGCGTGGTCAGCACATAGTCGGACGGACGCGCGACCGCCAGGCGCGCCTGGTCGCCGATCGCGATATCGTCCAGCCAGCCGCTGGCCTGGACGCCGCCCTCGCCGCGCACCTCCAGCTCGATCGCCTTGATGCGGCGGCACGTCAGCGCGCCGAGGCGCACCGCCTTGCGTGCCCCATGCTGCGGATACAAGGTCTTCGATTGCGCCTGCGCGGCCGCGCCGAGGCGCACGCCGTGGTTGTCGACCAGCGCCGTGCCCGACACGCGCTGGCCATCGTCCAGCACCAGGTCGAGCGACACGCCGGTGGAGGCGGCGCTATTGCCGTCGACGATCTCCGGCAGGACCATCCACGACAGCGTGGTGTCGTCCTTGATCTCGATATCGACCGCGAACAGCTGCAGGCGCCCGCCGCTGCCTTCGCTGCTGTAGCGCAGCGCGCGCAGGCCGCTGTAGCCGGCCTTCGGCTTGGCCGTGTACGGCCGCTCCGGACCGGCGCCGGCTTCGACGCGCACGCCGTTGCCGGCCATGGCGGCGGGCATCGGATCGGCGGCTTCGAACGAGGTCGAGAAGCGATTGTCGGCGGCATGGGCGCCGGCGGTGGCCAGCAGCAGCATGGCGGTGGACACTTGCACGGCCATCGTGCGGAGCTGGTGTTTGCGTGAATCGTATTTCATGGTGCGGATCGTCTCCTTGAAAAATTCTTATTGCGTGCGCACGGCGTCGGCCAGCGAGCGGATGTGCAGGGCGGCGCGCAGGGCGCCTTCGGCGGCGGCGGACGTCACGCGCAGTTGCACGCGTTCGCCCGGCAGCAGCGTCAGCGCGTTGTCGGACAGCTCGGCATCGAGCTCGCCGAAATCGATCCAGACCG
>JAKOOD010000571.1 GCA_022701635.1 Burkholderiaceae bacterium
ATCGATCCGGCGATCCGCCTGTCGGCGATCTCGACGCTGGCGCTGCGCCACAGCGGCCTGCCGCATTTCGGGCCGGACGTGATCCCGGTGATCGACGTGCCGCTCGACGCCCACGTGGTGCCGGGCCAGCTCGATGCCCGCAACGGCCGCGCGGTGCTGGCCACGCTCGATCTCGCGATCGAAGGCGTGGGCGCGGGGTGGTTCGACGCCATCGTCACCGCGCCGCTGCAGAAAAGCACCATCAACGACGCCGGCATCGCCTTTTCCGGCCACACCGAATACCTGGCCGACAAGACCGGCACGGCCAAGGTCGTCATGATGCTGGCGGGTTCGCCGGGCGGTGACGAGCCCTACCTGCGGGTGGCGCTGGCCACCACCCACTTGCCCCTGAAGGACGTGCCGGCGGCGCTCACGCAAGACAGCCTGGCGCAGGTGCTCGACATCCTGCATGCCGACCTGGTCGCCAAGTTCGGCCTGGCGGCGCCGCGCATCCTGGTCACCGGCCTGAATCCGCACGCCGGCGAGAACGGCTACCTGGGCCGCGAAGAGATCGACGTGATCGAACCGGTGCTCGATGCGGCGCGCGCGCGCGGCATCGATGCCCGCGGCCCGTATCCGGCCGACACCCTGTTCCAGCCCAAGTACCTGCGCGACGCCGACGCGGTGCTGGCCATGTACCACGACCAGGGCTTGCCGGTGCTCAAGCACGCCACCTTCGGGCGCGGCGTCAACATCACCCTCGGCCTGCCCCTGATCCGGACCTCGGTCGACCACGGCACCGCGCTCGACCTCGCAGCCCAGGGACTGGGCCTGGCCGATTGCGGCAGCATGGAGGAGGCGATCCGCGTCGCCCTGTCCATGGCAGATGTGCAAAAATCGGCTCAAAACAACAAATAAGAACTTCATGAAACACGTAGCCCGCAAGCGCTTCGGCCAGAACTTCCTGACCGATGCCCACGTCCTCAACGACATCATCGAGGCGATCGGCCCGCGCCAGGGCGACACCATGGTCGAGATCGGCCCCGGCCTGGCCGCGATGACCGCGCTGCTCCTGAAGGAGCTCAAGCACATGCACGTGGTCGAACTCGACCGCGACCTGGTGGCGCGCCTGGAAAAAGCCTATCCGCGCGAGCGCCTGACGGTGAATTCCGGCGACGCCCTGAAATTCGACTTCGGCAGCATTCCGGTCCCGGAAGGCAAGAAGCTGCGCGTGGTCGGCAACCTGCCGTACAACATCTCGAGCCCGCTGCTGTTCCACCTGGCCGAGTTCGCGCACCTGGTCGAGGACCAGCACTTCATGCTGCAGAAGGAAGTGGTCGAGCGCATGGTGGCCGAGCCCGGCACCAAGGCCTACAGCCGCCTGTCCGTGATGCTGCAATGGCGCTACGACATGGCGATGCTGTTCGTGGTGCCGCCGACCGCCTTCGACCCGCCGCCGCGGGTCGACTCCGCGATCGTGCGCATGGTCCCGACCAGGCGCCAGCTGCCAGCCGACGCCGCCACGCTGGAAGCGGTGGTCGCCAAGGCTTTCTCGCAACGGCGCAAGGTGATCCGCAATTGCGTGGCAGGGATGTTCACCGAGCAGCAGCTGATCGAGGTCGGCATCGATCCGGGTGCGCGTCCGGAAGCGGTGGGGCTGGCGCAGTACGTGGGGCTGGCGAACCTGCTCAAGCCCGTCGCTTGATATCAGGTTGCCCCCGCCCTCGCGGGGGCAACTGCAAAGTCACTTCTGCCGCACCGCAGCATCCCGATTTTCCCGCCTTTTTACCCCTTCACGCCACGTTTTCGACCGTCCGTCGCACCCCGATGGCACCCCGGCGCACATGCGCCTACAGTGACTCCATCGAAAGACGAAACACAGTCCAGAACCTGAACCGACACTGAAGGAGCGCAAAATGAACGTCCTCAAGAACATGGAAGCGATTTTCCTGGCAGCCGCCTTCCTGGCCGGCGTCACCAGCTACGCCAGCGCCGCCATCCCGGCCGCGCATGCCCGCTACAACGCCCAGGTGGCGATCGAAGGCCAGCAGATGGCCGTGGTCAAGGTGACCGCCAAGCGCCTGGGCAGCGCCGAATAAGGCACACAGGCGAAAAAAAAGCCCGCTTTTGAGGGCGGGCTTAAATCCAATTCTTTTCTGAGGAGAGTTGGAGGAGACAGGTGCAGTATGCTGCATCACAGCATATCAGTCCAATTTTTGTTTGGAATATTCGATATAAGCTGGTTTCATATCTCCTCGACGCTCTTCAGGTCGGATTGGTGACGCAGCTGATCACGAAGTTCGACACGCCACCGGCCGTTTCCGCAGCCTGGTCCATCGTGCCTGCCCCGGTACCGTTGGCACCGCCGCTGACCGTGCAGGTCTGGCCGGTCGGCTGGCTCAGGACGGTCACGCCGTAGGTGGTAGCGTACGTCACCGAGAACAAGGTGAGGCTCGTGATGTCGGCGCCGGTCGGCTGGTTGTCGGTGCCGAGGGCCGGCGATATCGATACGGGTGCCACGCCGCTGCCGTTGGCCAGGCTCAGGCCGGTGCCGCGCAGGCCCGTTACCTTGCCGGTCAGCGGATAGGCATTGATCGAGCAGGTATAGTTGATCTGGATCTTCGACAGGTGGCCCGCGGTGCCGGTGATCGGCAGGCCGATCGGATAACCGCTCGCCGGCGAGCAAGTCTGGTGTTGCGGGTAGCTCACCGTGGTAACGGCTTTGCCATCGCTGCCGGTGGTGGTCACGGTTTTCGGCACCACGGTGTAGATCTCGCCGTACTCGATCCCGTTCGGGAAAACGGCATTGATGGTGGCCGGTGTCTTGGGATCGCCAGTGTAGTGGATGGGCAGTTCCTGGCCATTGGTAGTCAGGACCAGGCCATCGTAGGACACGCCGGTCACCGAGACGTTGATCGGGAAGGTGGCCTTGCCGCCACCGCAGGATGCCAGCGTCAGCAATGCGGTCAGGGCCAGCGCGCCACGCGCAAAGGAAAACTTCATGTGCTTCTCTCCAGAATGATTAAGCGCGGCGTATCAGGCGCAATTCACAACAACGTTGTTGTTGTTTTGGTCGGTCGAGCCCATGGTGGCCGTGCCATTCTGGACGGTGCAGGTCTGGCCGCTCGGCTGGGTCAGGACCGTGACGCCGTAGGCGCCGTCTTCGTAGACCGGGCTCATCTCCAGCGTGGTCGAGTTGGCCGGGACTTCCTTGCGGTCGGTGCCATTCACCACCACCAGCCCACTCGTGGTCAGACCCTGGATCTTGATGATGAACGGGTGCGTCTTGATCTCGCAAGACATACTGACCTGGGCGATCGTGTAATAGTTGGCGCGTGCCTTGCCATTGACAATCGTGCAAGTCTTTACGTTCGATGGATATTGTTTGACCGTGATGTTGAATTCGTCATCGGTCGAGACCGCGCGCGAAAACTGGAAGCTGGTGGCGCCGGCAGGGATGACCAGGTCGTCACCGCCGTTGTTGACCAGGATCAGACCGGCCTTGGTCACGCCGCTGTAAATCGTGCCTTGCAACAGCAAGTCGCCACTCCCGCCGCCGCATGCGGCCAGGCCCAGTGCGCATGCCAGCGCAACGCCGGCACGCAGGATCGAACTCTTCATAACTTCTCCAAAATGGACAGGATGTGGCGCGCGAGAAAGACTGCCGGCACCGCTGAGTAGAAAAATGCCCATCATTTTAGTGCATTTGCCAAGCGCGGTCGCCATTTGCCATGCATTACCTTTGTATCACGGTGTAACCAAGACTTGACACAGTGAAGCACCGTTGCATTTCGCAGCGGCCATCGTTATGCTGGACCCGCCTCGTCTTCATGCTCCGTGCATCCATCCTGCTACCCTGGCGTCTCAACATGACAAGCCCCCGTGCCTGGCCGAAAGCCATCCTGTTCGACCTGGACGATACCCTGTGGCCGATTTCGCCCGTGATCGTCCAGGCCGAGGAAAGCCTGTTCGCCTGGCTGCGCGAGCATGCGCCGCGCGTGGCCGAGCGCTTCACCATCGACGGCCTGCGCCAGGCGCGCCTGCAACTGCTGGCGCAACAACCGGCACTCCACCTCGACCTGGGCAAGCTGCGCCGCGCCGGCCTGCATGCGGCCTTCCAGGAAGCGGGCGAGGATGCCGCCAAGGTGGAACTGGCGATGCTGCACTTTTTTGCTGCCCGCAATGCGGTCACGCCCTACGAGGACGTGCTACCGGGCCTGTTGCGTTTGCAAGACAAACTGCTGGTCGGCTCGATTTCGAACGGCAATGCGGACTTGAAAGCGATCGGCCTGTCGCATCACTTCCAAGTGTCGGTGGCGGCGCACGAACTGGGCGTGGCCAAGCCGGATGCGGCGATCTTCCTGGAAGCCTGCCGGCTGCTGGGCGTGGCGCCCGAGGACGCGGTGTATGTCGGCGACGACGTGCTGCTCGACGTGCAGGGCGCCCAGCGCGCCGGCCTGCGCGCGGTATGGATGAACCGCACCGGTTCGCGCCGCCACCTGGAACACGAGGTGGTGCCGGATGCGATCGTGCGCGATTTCGACGAACTGCTGGCCTGGCTCGAGCGGGAACACGCGCACACTAAATAAGCCCGTGATCACTGCACGCCCGGCATGTGAACGGGCATAATGACATCTGAATAACGTACCGCGATGACCTGCAAGCGCGGATTTCTTCCGCCTCGTTTTAAATTATGCAACTCGATAATCGTGCCCAAACCCTGCTGAAAGCGCTGGTCGAGCGCTACATCGCCGATGGCCAGCCGGTTGGTTCGCGCGCGCTGTCGAAGATCTCCGGGCTGGACCTGTCGCCGGCCACGATCCGCAACATCATGGCCGACCTCGAAGAGATGGGCTATGTGGCCAGCCCGCACACCTCGGCCGGGCGCGTCCCCACGCCGCGCGGGTACCGGCTGTTCGTCGACACCCTCCTGACGGTGCGCCAGATCGACGAGAATGCTGTCGAGGCCGGCATGCGCCTGCCGGCGCACCAGCCGCAAAAAGTCATCGCCAATGCGGCGCAGATGCTGTCCTCGCTGTCGCAGTTCGCCGGGGTCGTGCAGAGTCCGCGCCGCGCGTCGACCTTCCAGCAGATCGAATTCCTGCGCCTGTCCGAAAAGCGCATCCTGCTGGTCATCGTCGACCCGCGCGGCGACGTCCAGAACCGCCTGCTGCTGACCGACGTCGATTATTCGCCGGCGCAGCTGACGCAATCGGCCAATTACCTGAACCAGAACTTCGCCGGCCTGACCTTCGACCAGGTGCGTGGCCGCCTCACCGGCGAACTGCGCCAGCTGCGCGACGACATGGGCCAACTGATGCAGACGGCGGTCGAGGCCGGCAGCGAGGCGATGCAGGAAGGCGAGGGCATGGTCATCGCCGGCGAGCGCAACCTGCTGTCGGTGACCGATCTCTCATCCAACATGAGCTCGCTGCGCCAGATGTTCGAGATGTTCGAGCAAAAGACCGGGCTGATGCAGCTGCTGGACGTGTCCAGCAAGGCCGGCGGCGTGCAGATCTTCATCGGCGGCGAATCCAAGCTGGTGCCGATGGACGAGATGAGCGTGGTGACCGCGTCCTACGAGGTGAACGGCAAGATCGTCGGCACGCTCGGGGTGATCGGGCCGACCCGGATGGCCTACGAGCGCGTGATTCCCATCGTGGACATCACGGCCAAGCTGCTGTCGAACGCGCTCAGTCATTCCTGAAGAAAAATTGAATATGTATTTGGCATTTTTTCGCGTCCTCCTGTTACATTGAGGACATT
>JAKOOD010000619.1 GCA_022701635.1 Burkholderiaceae bacterium
GAACAGGCTCTTTCAAGGACATACAGCGGATTGAGTATCGGTCCGGTCCGGACCGCCGGAAGCTCGACGGTATGCATCATCAAGCTTGAACTGCATTGATACATCGCACTAACTATTGCAATAAATCTATTGTACCAGCACAATTAAATTACTCAAATAAATTGTAGTTAATTAGCGACTACCAATATTACTGTATGGAAATTTCCTTGTTTTTTAGCTGACTGGGACTCCAGTCTCGCTAGCGAATAGAGCGTTATACAGTTGGGATCCCGGTGATCGACCGGCACTCCGAGAGCGGTACGATACGAAGCTTCGGCCGCTCTTTCTTAATTCAAACCACCGGCATTGCCGGTGCCGGCGCTGCGACCGGGGCTGCTGCAGGCAAAACGGCGGCCCGGATGGCATCGGCCGCCGGCTTTTGCCGCGCCTGAAAACGTACGGTCCTAATGCCGGCCCCTGCGAGCCGCCCGTCGCGCACCTTGTCCTTCGCACGGGAATGGGTCCGGTCATCCAATTCGACGACGGCGACCACCTCGCAGCGCTTGTTACATACGACGTAGTCGATACGCTGCTGCGCAATGCGCAGGCGGTCGCTGTGCGCCACTTTCTTGTCGCTGCTCGACGGTTCCAGCAATGCCGACATGGCCACTTGCGGGAAGATGTAATGCTCCGGCAGCGCCGCAACCAGCCTGCCGAAGAATTCGAGCTCGTTGTCGGTCATGAGTGCGTGTTGTCGGTAGGCGCCGGCGCGGTCGCTTGTCTTGGCGCGGGCAAGCGTCAGTGCGATCAGGACCAGGGCGACAAATAGGGCGGCAAGGAGAAGCGTCATGCTGATGTCTTTTCTCATCTGTTTTATGGAGGCAGGAGAATAGCAATCAATGAGGGGGGCAAAATCCTCGCTTTGTCACAAATTTTCCAGTCCAGCGAAACAAGGGCGCTGTTGTCGACACCGGCCGGTTGGTTCGTGGTAACGCATGGCCGCATCCTTAGGCCTCGTCAACGCTCTCCGCAGTGACCGGGGTTATCGTCAGGCTGCCGGTCTCGATCTCCGGCGCCCTCCCCCCTTCACGACGCGAACGAGGTTCACCATGGCGATGCCCGCGCTGTTTTCGACACTGGCGAACGGCGCCCGGCTGGTACGGGAACTCGCGCGCCTGCCGGTCGCCCCGCTGCGCTTCGAGCTGCAGCGCAATCCCGACGGCATCCGCCGCGCGCATGCGCTGTTCACGCAGCGCCATGCGCGCTACAAGGTCATCGGCAACAAGACCATGGGCATCGCCCTGATCGACCTGAAGGCATTCAAGGGACAGCCGTCCGCCTACCTGGCGACGGTCCAGCGCAGCGGCCACGCCGGACCGCAAAGCAGGAAGGCGACGGCGCGCGGTTACACGCTGCGGCGCATCGACCGCAACGCCCATATCGACGCGATCCACGCGATTCACACCTCGAGCGGCGAACGCCAGGGACGGCCGATGGACGACAGTGTCGTGGCCATCAAGACCGGGTACGACGACCCGCCCCACATCGAATGCCACGGCGTGTTCGATGCCGCCGGCACGCTGGTGGCCTATTGCAGCATGGGCCGCTACGGCAACTTCGTCGCGACCGACGAGCTGATGGGCTACAAGAACCAGGACGGCATCATGTACCTGCTGCTGTCGACGATCGTGTGCCGCCTGATCGAGGAAGGCGACGTCGATTACTTCATGTACGACACCTACCTCGGGGCGAAACCGGGCCTGCGCGACTTCAAGCGCCGCGTCGGTTTCCAGCCCTATCGCGCGCGTTACGCGCTGGTCTGAGGCGCGCCGCCCAGGAAATCCAGCAGGGTCAAGGCCACCACCTTGGTCGCCTTGCGCAAATCTTCCAGCGCCAGCTTCTCGTCCGCCTTCTTCGCGTTCGATTCCGGCACCGTGCGCGGCCCGGCGCCGTACAGCACCGCCGGAATGCCGCGCTCGCCGTACAGCCGCGCATCGGCATACAGCGGCGTGCCCTTGGCCTGCGGCGCCTCGCCCATCACGTCCATGCCGTTGCGCTGCAGGCTTTCCACCAGCCGGCCGGACCCGGGCAAGGGCCGCAGCGCCTGCGACAGCAGCAGCCGCTTGATGTCCAGGCGGATGCCGGGCAGGTCGCGCACCGCGTCTTCGATCAGCGCGCGCACGCCGGCTTCCACCGCCACCGGATCCTCTTCCGGGATCATGCGCCGGTCCATTTTCATCACCACCTTGCCGGGGACGACGTTGGTGTTGGTGCCGCCGTCGATGCGGCCCACCAGCATGGTCGGCGAATCGATGCCGGGCACGGTCGACTTGATCTTCTTGAGTTCGGGCAGCTGGCCGTAGATCGCGTTGAGGATGCGGGTGGCGGCCTGCAGCGCGTCGACCGCGGTCTCGGGCATCGCGCCGTGGCCGGCCTTGCCGTGCACCGTGATTTCCAGCTGCAGGCAGGCGTTGTGGGCGGTGACGATGTCGTAGGCGAAGCCGGCGGCGATCACGAAGTCGGGCTGCGTCAGGTCCTGCTCCAGCAGGTAGCCCGGTCCGAGCAGGCCGCCGAATTCCTCGTCGTAGGTGAAGTGCAGTTCGAGCGCGCCTTTGAGGGGCACACCGAGTGCCTCGAGTGCGCGCGCGGCGAAGATGTAGGTGGCGAAGTCGCTCTTCGACACCGCCGCCGCACGCCCGTAGAGGATGCCATCCTCGACCACGCCGCCATACGGCGGCTTGCTCCAGCCCTCGCCAGGCGGCACCACGTCGCCATGGGCGTTCAGGGCCAGCGTCGGTCCGCCTGCGGCGTAGGGCCGGCGCACGATCAGGTTGGTGATGCTTTCCATGCCGTAGTCGCGCACGCGCTCGACCGGCACCGCGTGCTTCTCCGCCTGCCAGCCGTAGGCCGCAAGCTTGTCCGCCACCATGTCCGCATGCGGCGCGTTGTTGCCGGGCGGGGTGTCGGTCGGTATGCGGATCATGTCCTGCAAGAAGGCGACCTGTTCGTCGAAATGGGCGTCGATCCACGCCAGCAGCTGTTCCCGTGTCTGTTCCATGTTGTCTTAATTCGTCTTGGCGCCGCCCTCGAACCAGGCCGCGACCTGGGCCCGTTCGGCGTCCGTCATGTTGGTCATGTTCGCCAGCGGCATCGCCTTCAGCTGCACCGCCTGCTGGTAGATGCGCGCCGCGTTCTGGCTGATGCCCTGCGCGTTGTCGAGCGCGACGCCGGCCGGCGCCGCCGCGAAGCCGGGCTGGGTCGGGTGCGCCGCATGGCAGGATACGCAGCGCTGGGCGATGATGCCCTGCACCTGCGCGAACTGGGCCCCGGCGCCGGCACTTACCGCACCCGGCTGGGCCGATGCCGGTGCCGAGACGGCCGCCGGCCGCGGCGCAATCGCGATCGCCACCGCCGCCAGCAGCAGTACGCCGATGGCCGGATACTTCCACTCGATGCGGCCCTTGTGGCGCAGGTTGAAGAAGTGGCGGATGAAGACGCCGGCCAGCATGATCATGCCCAGCACGGCCCATGCGTGCGCATGGTGGTAGGTCATCGCGAAGTGGTTGCTGATCATGATGAACAGCACCGGCAGCGTGAAATAGTTGTTGTGGACGCTGCGCTGCTTGCCGCGGATGCCGTAAACCGGGTCCGGCTTCTGGCCGGCGCGCATCGCATTCACCATCTTGCGCTGGCCGGGAATGATCACCATCGCCACGTTGGCCACCATGATGGTGCCGATCATGGCGCCGACGTGGATATAGGCCGCGCGGCCGCTGAGGAAGTGGGTCAGCACCCAGGTGGCGCCGACCAGAAAGGCGAAGATCACGGCGCCGAAGGCCAGGTCGTGCTTGCCGAGCTTGGAACGGCACAGCAGGTCGTAGAACACCCAGGCCACCACCAGGCTGCCCAGGCCGATGCCGATCGCCTGCCAGCTGGAGAGGTCGGCGACGCCGCGGTCGACCATCATCGCCTGCGCGTTGAAGTAATAGACGATGGTGAGCAGCGCAAAGCCGGACAGCCAGGTCGAATACGCTTCCCACTTGAACCAGTGCAGCTCGGCCGGCAGTTCGGCGGGCGCCACCATGTATTTTTGCGGGTTGTAGAAGCCGCCGCCGTGCACCGCCCACAGCTCGCCGGCCACGCCCTTGCGGGCCAGCTCGCCGCCGGGCGCCGGCGGGCGCAGGGAGTTGTCGAGCCAGACAAAGTAGAAGGAGGCGCCGATCCAGGCGATGCCGGTGATGATGTGCAGCCATCGCACCAGCAGGTTCATCCATTCGAGGCCATACGGCAGCAGGTAATCCATGAGCATCCCTAAACGAGTCACGACAGGCAAGTTACAACAAGCGAATCACAACACAATAATCTGCTTTCCATTTATTCAACATGAAAAATACCGTATATTCGACATACGCACACGCATATACCCGCTTATTTTATTGAACCGATGTCCAGCCTGCCCCAGCATCTCGACCTGCACCTGATCCGCATCCTCTACCTGCTGCTGGTCGAAAAAAACGTCTCGCGCGTGGCGCTCAAGCTGAACCAGCCGCAACCCTCGATCTCGGCGTCGCTGCGCAAACTGCGCGAACTGACGGGCGATCCGCTGCTGGTGCGCGGCGCGCGCGGCATGGTGCCGACCCAGCACGGCGAAAGCCTGCTCAAGCCGGCCAAGCGCATCCTCGACGAGACCGAGAGCCTGTTCATCAAGAAGTCGCCCTTCATGCCCGAGGAAGCGGCGCGCACCTTCCGCATCGCGGCGCCGGACTACCTCGACACCCAGTTCCTGCCGGGCGTGGTGGCGGCGCTGCGGCGCGGCTCGCCCAACAGCCGCGTGACCCTGCACCACCTGGGACCGGGCACCGACTACCTGCGCATGCTGTCCGACGGCGAGATCGACCTCGTCATCGCCAACTGGGAAGAGCCGCCGGCGCACCTGCACATCTCGAAGCTGTTCGAGGACCCGATCATCTGCACCATGCGCGCCGACAGCGCCTATGCACGCCGCACCGCGAGCGATGCGATGACGCTCGAGGATTACCTCAGCCTGCCGCACGTGGCGCCGTCCGCCATGCTGCCCGGCTACTACGGCGTGATCGACGCCTTCATGGAGCGCGAGGGCCTGCAGCGCAAGGTGGCGGTGGAGTCGCCCTACTTCGGGCTGATTCCGTACATGCTGACCCAGACCGACCTGGTGCTGACCACCGGGCGCCAGTTCATCCGCTTCTATGAAAAGACGCTGCCGCTGAAGAATTTCACGGTGCCGATCAAGTTCCCGCCGATGCGCTTCTACCAGCTGTGGCACCAGCGCATGCACCAGTCGCCCGAGCACAAGTGGCTGCGCGACCAGGTGACGGCCGCCGCCCGGGCGCTGGTAAAAACCTGACGACGCGTGCAAACGGCGTGGCACGAACGTTCGCGTGGGCTAGGGGAGCCCACCCTACATATATATGTCATCATCATCGACATATGAGTCGGACGCTTGCAGGACTTATCATCGACCGCTTGACCGACCGGATGAAGCCATGACCACGCTGACCGACCTGAACCGCCTCGACACCGCCGCCTTCGTGCAACGCCTGCACGGCATCTACGAACACTCGCCCTGGATTCCCGAACGTGCCGCCGCCGGGCGTCCGTTCGCCAGCCTGGCTGCGCTCAAGCTGGCGCTGCAGGACGCGGTGGCGCTGGCCAGCGAGGACGAGCAACTGTCGCTGCTGCGCGCCCACCCCGAACTGGCCGGCAAGGCCGCGATCGCGGGCGAACTCACCGCGGAATCCACCGGCGAGCAGGCCGCCTCGGGCCTGGACAGCTGCAGCCCGGACGAGTACGCGGCGCTGCACCAGCTGAACGCCGCCTACAACGCCCGCTTCGGCTTTCCCTTCATCCTGGCGGTCAAGGGCCCCACGGGCCAGGGCCTGACGCGCCAGGCCATCATCGCCACCTTCCGCCGGCGCCTGGGCAACGGGCTGCCGGACGAGATGGCGGAAGCGCTGCGCCAGGTGCACCGCATCGCCGAGATCCGCCTGAACGGCCTGCTCGGGGTCGAGCTCGGATTCGGTCCCACCATCATGGGCTGGGCCGAAGATATCGGCGCCATCAGTGACGACGAGGATGGCCTCACCTGCGCCTACATGACGCCGTCCCACCAGCGCAGCGCCGCGCGGCTGGCCGCCTGGATGCGCGACGCCGGCATGGAGGTCGGCATCGACGCGGTCGGCAACGTGGTCGGGCGTTACATGGCGCTCGATCCCGAGGCCAAAACGCTGATCACCGGCTCCCACTACGACACCGTGCGCAACGGCGGCAAGTACGACGGCCGCCTCGGCATCCTGCTGCCGCTGGCCATCGTCAGGCAGTTGCACGCGCGCGGCGAGCGCCTGCCCTACCACCTGGAACTGATCGCCTTTGCCGAGGAAGAAGGGGTGCGCTTCCGCTCCACCTTCCTGGGCAGTAACGCGGTGGCCGGCCGCTTCGACCTGGCGCTGCTCGACACGCTCGACGCCGGCGGCACCAGCATGCGCGCGGCGCTCCTGCAGGCCGGCCACGACCCATCGACCATCCCCGCCATCGCGCGCGATCCGTCCACCCTGCTCGGCTACGTCGAAGTCCATATCGAACAGGGGCCGGTGCTGCTCGAAAAAGGCTTGCCGCTGGGGGTGGTGACGGCGATCGCCGGCAGCTCGCGCTACCTGCTCGAGCTGGAAGGCCTGGCCAGCCACGCCGGCACCACGCCGATGTCGATGCGGCGGGATGCCGCCGCCGCCGCCGCCGAAGTCGTGCTGCTGGTGGAACGACGCTGCAGCGGCGCCGGCTCGCTGGTCGGCACCGTCGGCCAGCTGGCGGTGCCGGACGGTTCCGTCAACGTGATCCCGGGGCGCTGCCGCCTGTCGCTCGACATCCGCGCCGCCAGCGACGAGGAACGCCTGGCGGCGGTGCGCGACGTCTTCGACGGCATCGAAGCGGTGTGCGCGCGCCGCCGCATCAGCCTGAAAGTGGAAAAACTGCTGGAAGCGCCGGCCGCGCCGTGCGCCCCGCGCTTGATGGACCAGCTGGGCGAGGCCGTGCGGCGCGCCGGCCTGCCACGCTTCGACCTGCTGTCCGGCGCCGGCCACGATGCCATGGCGATGGCCGCCGTGACCGAGGTCGCGATGCTGTTCACGCGCTGCGGCAACGGCGGCATCAGCCACAATCCGCTCGAGACCATGACCGCCGACGACGCCGACATCGCGGCGCGCGTTTTGCTCGACTTCCTGCGCAACTACCGCTGACGCCGCCCTGCGCTACACTCTCCCGATCGTCAGACACGGAGGGAACATGCAAGACAAGACGCTACGGGTAGGCCTCATCGGTTTCGGCATGGCGGGCCAGACTTTCCATGCGCCGCTGGTACGCGCCACACCCGGCCTGCAGATCACGGCCGTGGCCAGCAGCGGTCCGGACAAGGTGCACGCCGCACTGGGCGACGCGGTCGCGGTACTGGCCGACCCGCGTGCGCTGGCTACCAGCGACCTGGTCGACCTGGTGGTCGTCGCCAGCCCCAACGACACCCACTTCGAACTGGCGGCGCTGGCCCTGGAGGCCGGCAAGCACGTGGTGGTCGACAAGCCGTTCACGGCGACGGTCGACGAGGCCCTGCGCCTGGCCGCGATGGCGCAGGAACGTGGCCTGCTGCTGAGCGTGTTCCACAACCGCCGCTGGGACAGCAGCACGCGCACCGCGGCCAAAGTGCTGGCCGCCGGCACGCTCGGCACCATCCGCCACGCCGCCATCCACTTCGACCGTTTCCGCCCGCAACCGCAGGCACGCTGGAAGGAAGCCGCGGCCGCGGGCGGCGGCACCTGGCTGGACCTCGGACCGCACATGCTGCACGAGGCACTGCACTATTTCGGCTGGCCGCTGGCGATCCAGGCCGACCTGGCGGCGCTGCGGCCGGGCACCCAGGCCGACGACTGCGTCCAGGCGCGCCTGCGCTATGCCGACGGCCTGCGCGTGGACGTCGCCGCCAGCATGCTGACGGCCGCGCCGCGTCCGCGCGTGGCGCTGTACGGCACGCGCGGCAGCTACGTCAAGCAGCACCTCGATCCGCAGGAAGCCACGCTGAAGACCGGCCTGCTGCCGGACGGCGGCGATGGCGCCTGGGGCATCGATCCCGATGCGGGCATGCTGTCGCTGGAAGACAAGGGCACGGTAACGACGACCCCGGTCGCCACCGAGAACGGCGCGTACCAGGCCTACTACCGCGGCGTGCGCGACGCCATCCTGGCCGGCGCCCCGAATCCGATCCCGCTGGCCGACGCGATCGCAGTCATGCGCTTGCTGGAAGCCGGCCGGCGCAGTCATGAGGAAAGGCGCGAGATCGATCTGGGCGAACGCCCGATATAAGACAGGCAAGCTGTCTCATCCAATCTGGCGCACTAGCGCACCACGACGGTGCTCGTGCACGAAAATCGGGCGCATGCGCCGACGCGCCCGCCCGAGGTGCATCGCTCACCAAAATGGAACGGTTATTGCTACTAAAAAGTGCTTACGCATTTTGCCTGCACTTTTTTAGGAACAGTACCGATGGAAGCTTACAAAAGCGGCGCCGACGCGCTGTTCATCCTGCTCGGCGGGATCATGATCCTGGCGATGCACGCCGGCTTTGCCTTTCTGGAATTGGGGACCGTACGCCGCAAGAACCAGGTGAACGCCCTGGTCAAGATCCTGATCGACTTCGCGGTATCGACGGTCGCCTACTTCTTCGTCGGCTACGGCATCGCCTACGGCGTGCACTTCTTCGGCGCCACCGACACCCTGGTCGCCAACAACGGCTATGCGCTGGTGAAGTTCTTCTTCCTGCTGACCTTCGCCGCCGCGATCCCGGCCATCATCTCGGGCGGCATCGCCGAACGCGCCAAGTTCCATCCGCAAATGGCGGCCACCGCGCTGCTGGTCGGCCTGGTCTACCCCTTCTTCGAGGGCATCGCCTGGAACAACCGCTTCGGTATCCAGGACTGGCTGGCGTCGACTTTCGGGGCGCCCTTCCACGATTTCGCCGGCTCGGTGGTGGTGCATGCGGTCGGCGGCTGGGCCGCCCTGCCCGCGGTGCTGCTGCTGGGTGCCCGGCGCGGCCGCTATGCCAAGGATGGCCGCATCGCCGCCCACCCGCCGTCGAACATCCCCTTCCTGGCGCTGGGCGCCTGGATCCTGATGGTCGGCTGGTTCGGCTTCAACGTGATGAGCGCGCAGACGCTGGACAAGATGAACGGCCTGGTCGCCGTGAATTCGCTGATGGCGCTGGTGGGCGGCACCCTGAGCGCCTTCCTGTTGGGCCGCAACGACCCCGGCTTCACCCACAACGGTCCGCTGGCCGGCCTGGTGGCGGTGTGCGCCGGCTCCGACCTGATGCACCCGCTGGGCGCGCTGGCCACCGGCGCGGTGGCGGGCGCCCTCTTCGTCACCACCTTCACGCTGGCGCAAAACCGCTGGAAGATCGACGACGTGCTCGGCGTGTGGCCGCTGCACGGCCTGTGCGGCGCCTGGGGCGGCATCGCCGCCGGCATCTTCGGCAGCCATGCGCTGGGCGGGCTGGGCGGCGTGTCGCTGCTGTCGCAGCTGGCCGGCACCGTGCTCGGTATCGGCATCGCGGGCCTGGGCAGCTGGCTGGTGTACGGCGCCCTGAAGGCCACGGTCGGCCTGCGCCTGGATCCCGAACAGGAATTCGACGGCGCCGACCTGGCGATCCACCGGATCAGCGCCACGCCGGAACGCGATCAGCTCCAATAAGGACCTCCCCGTAGTCAGGGAGTGCGCGTGGCCGTCCCGGTGCGCCGGCGCGCGGCCATGTCGGCGATGCGCGCCACCAGCGCGCCCGCATCGACCGGCTTGGCCAGGTAATCGTCGAAGCCGGCCTGCAGCGCCTTGTTGTAGTCGTCCTGGCGCGTCAGCGCGGTCAGGGCGATCGCCGGGATCTCGCCGCCGGCGTCGTGCGGACGGCGCCGGATGCGCCGCATCAGCTCGAAGCCGTCGACGTCGGGCATGCCGATGTCGCTGACGATCACGTCCGGGTGCTTTTGCCCGTCGCGGCAGTCAAGCAAGGCCAGTGCCGTGGCGGCATTCGAGGCCGCCAGCGTCGCGGCGCCGCACTGCTGCAGGATCTGTTCGATCACGTCGAGCGTGTCCGGCGCATCGTCGACCAGCAGCACGCTCAGTCCGGTCAGGTCGGCCAACGCGGCCACTTCCGAAGTGGCCGCGTCACCCTCCCCCGTATCCGGGTGCGTGCCGGCGGCCGGCACTGCCAGCGGCAGGCGCAGCGTGAAGGTGGTACCGGCGTTTTCGCCGGCGCTGTCGGCCTCGATGGTGCCGCCGTGCAGCTCGACCAGTTGCCTGACGATCGCCAGGCCGAGGCCGAGGCCGCCGTGGCGGCGCGTGATCGAGGCATCCTGCTGGCGGAAGCGGTCGAACACGTGCGGCAGGAATTCCGGCGCGATGCCGATGCCGGAATCGCTCACGCGGACCAGCGCATCGCCGCCGTCGCGCGCCAGCGCCACCTGCACCGTGCCGCCGCCGGGCGTGAACTTGACGGCGTTCGACAACAGGTTCCACAGCACCTGCTGCAGGCGGCCCGGATCGCCGAGGACGTCGACGCGCATGCCGCTCGCCTCGGCGGCCAGCTCGGTGCGCAGCGTGATGTGCTTGGCCGCGACGGCCGGCTGCACGGTGCCGAGCGCAGCTTCGATCACCTTGGCCAGGTCGACCCGCTGCACGTCCAGGCGCAGGGTGCCGGCGACGATGCGGCTCATGTCGAGCAGGTCGTCGATCAGCTGGCCCTGGGCGCGCGCGTTGCGCTCGATCGTGTCCAGGCCGCGCCGCAGCGTGGCCTCGTCTCTCACCCCGCGCTGGAGCATCCCGGCCCAGCCGAGGATGGCGTTCAGCGGCGTGCGCAGCTCGTGCGACAGCGTCGCCAGGAATTCGTCCTTCATCGCGCTCAGGTGCTCGGCCTGGTCGCGCGCGGCGCGCTCGCGCACCAGCAGCTGCTCGCGCTCGGCGGCGGTCGCCTGCGACATCGCCATGATGCGCGCGTTGGCTTCCAGGCGCGCGTCGAACACGGACGCCATCAGGGCCAGGCTCAGCACCCCGAAAGTGGCGATCACGACCAGCAAGGCGAGGCCGCCGCTGTGCGCACCGTCGCGCGCGGCCATGCACACGGCCCCTTCAGTGAAATTGGCCGCCGCCATGCCGGTATAGTGCATGCCGACGATGGCAAAGCCCATCACGATGGCGGCGCCGATCCGCGGCAGCCATACCCAGGGCGTATTGCGGCGCAGGCGGAACGCGATCCACAGCGCCAGCGCCGAGGCGCCGATGGCGATCAGCACCGACAGCCCGAACAGCCAGGGGTCGTAGACGATGCCGGGCGCCATGCGCATCGCCGCCATGCCGGTATAGTGCATCGCATTGATGCCGGCCCCCATCAGCAGCGCGCTGAGCGCGAGCCGGATGGGGCCGAGGTGGGCGCGCCCGACCTGCCACAGCGCCAGGCCCGAGGCGGCGATCGGCAGCAACAGCGACAACACCGTGATCGGGATGTCGAACGCAATCGGGATCGGCAGGCTGAAAGCCAGCATCCCGACGAAGTGCATGGCCCAGATCCCGGACCCCATCGCAATCGCCCCGCCAACGGTCCAGGCATACCTGGCGCGGCCTTTCGATTCCGCGACGCGGCCGGCCAGGCTGAGTGCGGAATACGAGGCGACGATCGCGACGAAGATCGAAACCAGGACCAGGGAAATATCATAGTGCCCGGTCAGCATCATCCACGCGCGAAGTCAGACCGAAAGTGGTCCTTTTCTATTATGCAACAACCACGTGCGGTGTGGGGCGTCCAATCGTGTGCGCGGCGTCTTCCGTGCCCGCCACTGCGCCCGCCCGCGCCAGCATCGCATGCAGCAGCACGTTGCAGCCGGCTTCCAGGTGGCCGGGCTGGGCGTCCTCGATCTCGTTGTGGCTGATGCCGTCCTTGCAGGGCACGAAGATCATGCCGGCCGGGGCCAGCCGCGCGACGTAGATGGCGTCGTGTCCGGCGCCCGAGACCACGTCCATGCTGGAATAGCCGAGCGTGGCGGTGGCGGCGCGCACCGCGTCCACGCAATCCGGGTGGAACGGACATGGCGGATAGTAGGACACGCGTTCGAGGTCGATCGACAGGCCGCTGTCCCGGCGGGTCCTGTCGATGAAGGCGGTGATTTCCTCGTGCATGGTGTTCAGCAGCGCGTCATTCACGTTGCGCAGGTCGATGCTGAACTTGACCTGGCCCGGAATCACGTTGCGGCTGTTGGGGAACACCTGCACCATGCCGACCGTGCCGCGGCCGTAAGGCGGATAGCGGTTGGCGATGGCCACCACCTCCTGCATGATGGTGGTGGCCACCTGCAGCGCATCGCGGCGCAGCCCCATCGGGGTCGGGCCGGCATGCGCTTCCATGCCGCTCACCGTGCAGTCGTACCACGACAGCCCCATCACCGCCGGCACCACGCCGATCACCTTGTCGGCATCTTCCAGCACCGGCCCCTGCTCGATGTGGGCTTCGAAATAGGCGCCGATCGGGTGGTCGCCCGGGGTCTGCTCGCCGGCATAGCCGATGCGCGCGAGTTCCTCGCCGACCGACTTCCCTTCGGTGTCGCGCGCCGCGCAGGCGGTCTCCAGGCTGAAGGCGCCACAGAACACGCCGGAGCCCATCATCACCGGCACGAAGCGCGAGCCTTCCTCGTTGGTCCAGAAGGCGACTTCGATCGGGGCTACGGTTTGTATATTGTGATCGTTCAGCGTGCGGATCACTTCCAGCCCGGCCAGCACGCCGTAGTTGCCGTCGAACTTGCCGCCGGTCGGCTGGGTGTCGATGTGGCTGCCGGTGACCACCGGGGCCAGCGCCGGGTTGCTGCCTTCGCGGCGCATGAAGACGTTGCCGATCTTGTCGACGGTGATGGCGAGACCGGCGTCGCGTCCCCACTGGACCACCAGGTCGCGGCCCTGGCGGTCGAGATCGGTGAGGGCAAGGCGCTTGACGCCGCCCTTGTCGGTGGCGCCGATGTGGGCGAGGTCCATCAGGGAGGTCCAGAGGCGGGGGCCGTTGATGCGCAGGTTATCCATTGTTCATTCTCCAGTTGCTGACATCGCGACGATGCATAGACTGACGTCGTTGGTTGGTTGCCGTCATTCCCGCGCAAGCGGGAATCCATGCCGAGCACGCGTTGACATCGGCTGATGACTACTGCCAGCGCAGTATGGATTCCCGCTTTCGCGGGAATGACGTTCAAACGTTCGCAGTAGTATTTGTAGCTGCGGGGATGGCTGGAGTCGCGCCTGCAGCCGCACCGAACGCCGGCCGCAT
>JAKOOD010000643.1 GCA_022701635.1 Burkholderiaceae bacterium
GAACGCTTCGTCGACGCCCAGGCCGGCGTCTACGACCAGGCCCTGGCGGAACTGCGCGCGGGGCGCAAGCGCAGCCACTGGATGTGGTTCATCTTTCCCCAGATCGCCGGGCTGGGGCAGAGCGACATGGCGCGCCGGTACGCGATCGCCTCGACCGACGAAGCCGCCGCCTACCTCGCCCATCCGCTGCTGGGGCCGCGCCTGCGCACCTGCGCCGCGGCCGTCGCCGCGCACGACGACCGCCCGGCCGACGCCATCTTCGACTATCCCGACAACCTGAAATTCCATTCCTCGATGACCCTGTTCGCCGACGTCGCGCCGGACGAAGCCGTGTTCCAGACCTGCCTCGACCGCTTCTTCGACGGCGCCGGCGATCCGGCTACGCTCGAGCGGATATGATCAGAGATCGGCGGACTGCGCGGCGGACTGCGCGGCGGACTGCGTGGCTGCCTGCGCGGTCACTTGCGTCGTCATCTGCGCCACCCGCCGCGCCAGGGCGTCGAGCGGGAAGGGCTTGACCATCAGGCCGGTGCCGGGGTCGAAGCTGCCGTGTTCGACCAGCCGCGCCTCGGCGTAGCCGGTGATGAACAGCACTTTCAGCCCGGGCCGGGCCAGGCGCGCCGCCTCGGCCAGCTGGCGGCCGTTCATGCCGCCGGCCAGGCCGATGTCGGTGACCATCAAATCGACCACCGCGCCGGTGCCGAGCAGGCGCAGGGCGGTGGCGGCGTCGCCCGCCTGCACCACGCGATGGCCCCGCTGCGACAGGGATTCGGCCATCAGGCCGCGCAGCGGCGCCTCGTCGTCCACCAGCAGGAGGCGGACCGCGGCCGGGCGTTCTTGGTCCACGGCCGCGGGCGCCGCCGGCGCGGCCGGCGCCGCACCCAGGTGGCGCGGCAGCAGCATGTGCACGGCGGTGCCGCGGCCCGGCGCCGACTCGGCGCGCACGTGCCCGCCCGACTGGCGCGCGAAACCGTAGATCATCGACAGCCCGAGGCCGGTGCCCTGGCCGATCGGCTTGGTGGTATAGAAGGGATCGAAGGCCTTGGCCAGCACCTCGGGCGCCATGCCGGTGCCGGTATCGGTCACGCTCAGCAGCACATAGTCGCCCGCGGCCAGCTCGCTGCGCGCGGCCTGTCCGGCATCGAGCACGCTATTGGCCAGCGCGATGCGCAGGCGCCCACCGTCGGGCATGGCGTCGCGCGCATTGATGCACAGGTTCAGCAGGGCGTTCTCGAGCTGGTTGGGGTCGACCAGGGTCGGCCACAGCCCGGGGGCGTGCTCGACCTCGAGCGCGATGGCGGGGCCGATGGTGCGCCGCACCAGGTCGAGCATGCCGTCGACCAGGCCGGCCGGATCGAGCGCCAGGGCGTCGAGCGGCTGGCGCCGCGAAAACGCCAGCAGGCGGTGGGTCAGGGCGGCGGCGCGCCGCACCGCGCCCTGGGCAATGCCGACAAAGCGGTCGAGGTCGTCCAGCTTGTTGCTGCGCACCCGCAGCGCCAGCAGCTCCAGGCTGCCGCCGATGCTGGCCAGCAGGTTGTTGAAATCGTGGGCCAGGCCGCCAGTGAGCTGGCCCACGGCTTCCATCTTGAGGCTCTGGCGCAGCTTTTCCTCGGTGTCGAGCAGGGCGGCCGCATGTTCGCGCTCGAGCGTGACGTCGCGTCCGACCGCCACCACCAGGTCGTCGCTGCGGCTGGCATTCCAGGCGATCCAGCGGTAGCTGCCGTCGCGGTGGCGGTAGCGGTTCTGGAAGTTGGGCGCCAGCCGGCCGTCGTCGTCCAGGGCGAACAAGGCGGCCTGGGTCGGCACCAGGTCGTCGGGATGCACCAGGTCGAACAGGTTGGCGCCGACCAGTTCCTGCTCTTTCCAACCAAGGGTCGCGCGCCAGGCCGGGTTGACCGCCACGATCGGGCCTTCGGCGCGCGTCACCAGCATGATGTCGCCGGACAGCCGCCACATGCGATCGCGCTCGGCGGCGCTTTCCTCGGCCAGCTGTTCGAGTTGCAGGTTGAGGGCGCGCAGCGCCTTGGCGGCATCGATGCGCGCCATCTCGGCCCAGGTGCGGTCGGCCACGCCGCGCACGAACGCGATCTCGTCGGCGTCCCAGGCGCGCGGGCGGTCCTGTTGCGCCAGGAACACGCCGACCGCGCCGCTGGCATCCAGCACCGGCACGTTCAGCAGCGCGCGCACCGCCAGCGTCTGGAACACGTCCCAGTGGGCGGCGGTGCGCGGGTCGGTGCCGACGTCGGCGATCGCGACCACTTCGCCGCGCTGCAGGTCGGCGTAATAGCTGCCGTAGTGGCGGAACGAATGCACGCCGACCATCGACGGCACCGCCGGCCCGGCGCGCCAGTCGCGCACCACGCGGGTCGTGGCGGCCACGGCGTTGATGCGCCCGAAGCCGGCCTGGGTCACTCCGAGCGTCGCGCCGACCACCTCGCTGGCGATGGCGGCGGCTTCGTTGGCATTGTTGACCATGCGCAGGCGGTCGCCCAGCCCCAGCAGTGCGGCCTGGCGCAGTTCGCGCTGCTTGCGCGCGGTGATGTCGACGGCGGTGCCGAACCACTCGCGGATACTGCCGTCCAGCGCCAGCAGCGGTACCGCGCGCGACAGCGTCCAGCCGGACGTGCCGTCGTCCAGGCGTACCCGGTGCTCGTGCTCGAACAC
>JAKOOD010000651.1 GCA_022701635.1 Burkholderiaceae bacterium
GCTGCCGCCGGCGCGGTCGCGGTAGGCCAGCAGTTCGATGTGCGGCGGCGCTTTCGCCGGCCATACCGGCACGATGTCGACCACCACATCGTCGATACCGTCGAGCGCGACCTGGGTCGGTCCCTGGTTGCGCATCGGTGGGCCCTCGGCCAGTCCATGCTGCGCATAGAAGCGACGGCTGGCTGAAAGATCGGCCACCACGATGGCACTGTGGTCGATCCCCAGCATGCCGCTGCCTTGCCAGCCCGGATTGGCGTCCTTCGGAAATTGCGTGAACTCCAGTGGATGACCGTCGGGGTCGCAGAGCTTGACCGCGGTGACGCCGCCGGAGGACAGCGGAAGCGCGACCGGCTGCTGCCGGCTGATCGGCGTGGCGCCGGCGGCGCGGGCGCGCTCCCACGCCGTTCGCGCGTCGTCGGTGACGAGCGCCAGGTGCTGAAAGATGCGGTCGGACGCGCTTCTCGCGGTCGGGTAAGGACGCCCGGCCAGGGCATAGCAATCCAGGTCGAGGCGGCTGGGACCGAGCGCCATGGCGATCCGCATGCCGCTACCGCCGATGCCCAGCAGCGCCATCTCGGCTGCCGGGATCGGTGCGGGTTCGCCCGCGTTGAACCCGATCGCGCGGTAAAACGCGGCGAGGCGCGGCAAGTCCGTGGTGACGAGCCGGAAACCGGCAATGGTGCCGAAGCTCAGGCCAGGTGGCATGGCACACGCTCGGGAGGGACATGGCACTGGACCGTCATCAGGCAACACGGCTGGTCGCCGAAGGTGCCGGAGCGGTGGCCTTTTTTTCCACCGGTCTCGACACAACCCTGGTCTTCGCCGAACGAGAATTCGCCGGGACCCTGTTCGACGCGCGTGCCATCCATGCTCTCGACCCACCAGCGGCCCGACAGCACGACGATCCATTGCGGGGCCGGATTCTCGTGCCACTCGCCGACCCAGCCGGCCGGCTGCACGGTAAACACCACGGTGGCCTCGCCGCGCGCCAATGCGTTGATCCATTGCGGCGCGGATGCGCCGATGCCTTTCAGTTCGTACTGGGTCAGCGCGCAGTCAGTTTGGTGGCTCACCCCATGTGCATCGACATACAGGTGCGAGTAGGGCACGGAAGGCTTGGCACCGGGGCGGGAAGTTGTATCGCTCATGGATGTGAAAGGTAAGGTTGGCTGGAAGCCAGCGGTGAGTGGAGAAACGGCGCCAGTCCGGCACCATCGGTGCCGACCACGATCAGCAGAAAAGCGCCGGCAAGGGACAGGTTTTTCATGAAATCCCAAAACAAGGACCGTCCGCGCCCATCGGGATCGGCCCAGAAATCGCCTTGCGCCCAAAAGCGTTTGAAAAGAATTGCCGTCGCCATGCAAAAACAGGCGATGACGAAGGCGCAGGCGCGATCGGCCACACCCGTCACGACGCCAAGCGAGCACGCCAGCTCGACGACCAGTCCGATCACGATGGCGCCGACAGCCAGGGCACGCGGCTTGAAGACTTCCTGCGCCTGCCGCACCGCATGGCGAAAACCGAAGGTCTTGTCGATGACGCTGCTCGGCATGAACAGTGCCACCAGCATCAGGCGCGCGACCAGCGCTACTCCGGCGGCGGCGCTCACAAGCGTTCCCGGATGATGTCGGCGACGCGCAGCGCATTGGCGATGATCGTCAACGTCGGATTCACCGCGCCGATCGACGGGAAAAAGCTGGCGTCGGTCACATACAGGTTGTCGACTTCGTGGGCGCGGCAATCGAGGTTCAAGACCGACGTGGCGGGGTCGGTGCCGAAACGGCAGGTGCCGGCTTGGTGGGCGGTGCCGGAGAGCGGGATGTCCTTGCTCAGATACAGCGATCGCTCGAGCAATACGGCCGGCTGGCCAATCGCCGTCAAAATGTCTTCGAGCTTGCGCTTGAGGCGCTTGAGCGCTTCGGGATTGGTTTCCACAAAGTCGAGATGGACGTTGCCGTCCTTGTAGTAGATGCGGTTGTCGGGACGCGGCAGATCTTCCGCCTGCAGCCAGAAATTCATCGAATGGCGTGCAATCTCATCGAAAGGCAGGTCGGGCAGCCACTCCATCCACTGCGGCAACGCCTCGGCCTTGACCTGTTCGGCGTCGATACTGGCGTTCATCTGGATCAGGCCGAGCGGATAGTCCCAGTCGTCGCTGCCGAAATAAAAATCGCTCAGCGCCATTGTCTTCTGGAACACCGAGTCGTCGGCGTCGCGTGTGACGGCCATGACGACGCTCATTTCATGGCGCAGGTAATTGCGCCCGACCTGGTCGGACCCGTTGGCCAGGCCGTTCGGATGCTGCGGATTGGCCGAACGCAGCAGCAGCAGCGCGGACGACAGCGCGCCGCATGCGACGACGACCACGTCGGCGGAATAGATTTCCTCCCGTCCGGCGCGCTCGACATGGACGGCGTCGACACGGCGGCCGCTCGGATCGGTCCCCAGCTTGCTCACATAGGCATTCGTCAGCAGCGTGACGTTGCCGTGATGCGCCAGCATGGGATCGATGCACATGACTTGGGCATCGGCCTTTCCATTCAATAGGCAGGGGAACCCGTCGAACTTGGAACACCGGATGCAGGTGCTGGTGGGGGTGGCGAAGCCATCTTCTTTCTGATCGAGCAGGATCCCGAGCGGCAGATGAAACGGCGCCAGCCCAATGCCGGTCAGCTTGTCGCAAAACGCGGCCACGCGCGGTTCGTGCTTGACCGCTGGATAGGGATACGGCATGGTGCTCGGTGGCTCGAGCGGATCCTCACCGCGCTGACCGTGGACATGAAACAAGGCCTCCGCGGCGTCGTAGTACGGCGCGAAATCGGCGTAGCGAAGCGGCCATGCCGGTGACACGCCGCCGGCGTGGATGACTTCCTCGAAATCACGTTCGCGCAGCCGCAACAGTGCCGCGCCATACACTTTCGAATTACCGCCCACGCAGTAATGCAATTGCGGGCTGAACGGCTTGCCATCGATATTGGTCCAGGTCTCGTTCACTTGGTAATGGCGTTTGACGAAGACGACTTCAGAGCTCCAGTTCGCCTCTTCGCGCGGCAGGTAATCGCCCCGTTCGATGACCAGGATGCGTTTGCCGGTCGGCGCCAGCGAATGCGCCAGTGATGCGCCGCC
>JAKOOD010000659.1 GCA_022701635.1 Burkholderiaceae bacterium
TCCGGCATCGCCAGCCTGCTGCAGGGCGGCCGCCTGCTCGCCATCGTGCCCGCCTTCGTGCTGCTCGGCCTCGGCCTGGCCTTCACCCCCTGCGTGCTGCCGATGGTGCCGATCCTGTCGTCGATCATCGTCGGCGAGGGCGGGCAAGTCAAAAAAACGCGCGGCTTCATCTTGTCGGTTGCCTATTCGCTCGGCATGGCGATCGTGTACACGACGCTCGGCGTGGCCGCCGGGCTGGTCGGCGAGGGCCTGTCGGCGGCGCTGCAGAATCCCTGGGTGCTGTCCGCTTTCGCGTTGCTGATCGTGGTGATGGCCCTGTCGATGTTCAACGTCTACCAGCTGCAGGTGCCAGCCAGCCTGCAATCGCGCCTGGCCAGCGCCTCCGGCCGCCAGTCCGGCGGCAAGCTGGCCGGCGTGTTTGTCATGGGTGCGATCTCGGCCCTGATCGTCGGCCCCTGCGTGGCCGCGCCACTGGCCGGCGCGCTGGTCTACATCAGCCAAACCCGCGACGTCCTGATCGGCGGCGCCGCGCTGTTCGCGATGGCGGTCGGGATGAGCATTCCGCTGCTGCTGGTCGGCCTGTCGGCTGGGTCGCTGCTGCCGCGCGCCGGCATGTGGATGGAATCGGTGAAGCGCTTCTTCGGCGTGCTGATGCTGGCGATGGCCCTGTGGATGGTGACGCCGGTGCTGCCGGCGTTGGCGCAGATGGTGCTGTGGGCCGCGCTGCTGCTCGGCTATGGCTTTTATTTGTTGAAGGGCAAGGGGCACTGGGCCGCGATGGCCCTGGGCACCGCATGCGCCGTGCTGGGCGCGACCCAGCTGGTCGGTATCGCCAGTGGCGGGCGCGATCCGCTGGCGCCACTGGCCCACCTCACGCGCGGCGCGGCGGCGCCGCAGCCGCTGGCCTTCACCCGCGTCAAGACCGTCGAGCAGCTCGACGCCGCGTTGGCCCGGACCGGTGGCAAGACCGCGATGCTGGATTTCTATGCCGACTGGTGCGTGTCGTGCAAGGAGATGGAAAAGCTGACCTTCGTCGATCCTGCCGTGAAAGCGCGCCTGGCCAACAGCCTGCTGCTGCAGGTCGACGTCACCGCCAACGACGCCGCCGACCGTGCGCTGCTCAAGCGCTTCGGGCTGTTCGGGCCGCCGGGGATCATCCTGTTCGATCGCCAGGGCCGCGAAATCGTGGACAGCCGCGTGATCGGCTACCAGGACACCAACAAGTTCCTGGGCTCGCTCGGCAAACTTCAGTAACAACTGCAAACGCGGGGAAGCACGCGTAGCACAACGAAAAGGGAGGCCGCGGCCTCCCTTTGTCGTTTGTTTTACAAGGTCCTTGTCGTCCAAGGTCCCTTTGGCGCACGCTCCGCACGCTCTATTGCGCGCAAGTTCCCTTGCGTCCACGATGCCGGCACGCCGGCCCCTGGCGATCAGCCGCGCGCGCTGTCGGCGGCGTCGCCACCGCGATGCTGCCAGCCGCCGGGGCCGCCATGCTTGCCGCCACGGCCCTGCAGGCGCGCCGCCTTGTCGTCGAAAGTCTTCTTCTGTTCCGGCGTCAGCACCGCATAGAAGCTATTGACCGCGCCCAGGCGCTGCTCCAGCATGGCGGTGTGCTGCTTCTGGCGTTCGATGTGCCGTGCCATGCGCTGCGGGGCGCTCAGGCCGGCCTGCGCCGAACGATCCGCGTGCGCGTCCGGACGTGCGCCACGGGGCTGCGGCGTCATCGAGGCGACGAAGGCGTTCCAGGCGTTTTCCTGCGCCGGCGTGATCTTCAGCTCGTCGTGCAGTTGCGCCACGCGCCTGGCGTGCGACTCGGCCCGCTTGGCCTTGAACGCGGCACGTTGTTCCTGGCTGACGGCGTGGCCGTAGCGGCCCTGGCTGGCGCCGTCCGGGGTTTGGGCCTGGGCATGGGCGCCCAGCGCGGTCGCACCCATCGACAGTGCAGCCAGTGCGCTCAGGAGGTTTTTGCGAAAGGTAGTCATGTTATTTGTCCCTAGTAGGTGAGGGCGGCGATCGGGCCGCCGCGGCCCGCCGCGAAAAGGCTCGCGGCATGGACACATCATCGGTGGCAGATGTAAGCCGGGCGTGTCCGCTATCCCACTCTTTGTATCAATTTGTTTCGCCTATGCATCCATATACACGCCGATACAAAGTGGCTGTTCAGGGGTGCACGAAGTCAGGATAATGACGCCATGGATACGCAATCTACCATTCTGATCGTCGACGATGACCGCGATATCCGGTCGCTGCTGGCCGACTACCTGGAAGCCAACGGCTACCGCGCGCTTGCCGCCGGCGACGGCAACGCCATGTGGAAAATGCTCGACGAGTCGCGCCCCGACCTGATCGTGCTCGACCTGAACCTGCCGGGCGACGACGGCCTGACGCTGTGCCGCAAGCTGCGCGCGCACTCGACCCTGCCGGTGATCATGCTCACCGCGCGCAACGAACCGCTCGACCGCATCCTCGGCCTCGAGATGGGCGCCGACGACTACCTGCCGAAGCCCTTCGAACCGCGCGAGCTGCTGGCGCGCATCCGCAGCGTGCTGCGCCGCAGCCACGCGATGCCGCCGAACTCGCAGACCGAGAACGTGCAGCAGATGAAATTCTCGGGCTGGACCCTGGACCTGACCGCGCGCCACCTGGTCAATCCGCAGGGCGTGGTGATCATGCTGTCGGGCGCCGAATTCCGTCTGCTGCGCGTGTTCCTGGAGCATCCGAACCGCGTGCTCAACCGCGACCAGCTGCTGAACCTGACCCAGGGCCGCGATGCCGATCCGTTCGACCGCTCGATCGACATCCAGATCAGCCGCCTGCGCCAGAAGCTGGGCGAGGACGCGCGCATGCCGCAGATTATCAAGACCGTGCGCAACGGCGGCTACGTGCTGGCCGGCCAGGTGAGTGTGGAGCCCGCTGCGTGAAAGCCTTCCTCGGCTCGATGACGGGCCGCGTATTCGGCACGCTGTTGCTGGGGATCCTGATTACCGCGGCGCTGACCCAGCTGCTGGCGGACGCCGAGCGCCAGCGCGTGATCGACGAGTACCGCGAACTGCATTGGCTCGACCGTGCCGAACAGCTGATCATGGCCACCGAGATCGTGCCGCAATCGGCGCGCACCGCCTATCTCGAAGTCGCCAACCGGCCCGGGGTCGAGCTGACCGAAATCATCGGTGGCGCGCCGCCGCCGACGCTGGCGCCGTCCCAGACCGAATTCACGCATGCGCTGGCCGCCCGGCTGGGGTCCGCCTACCAGTTGCGCTCGGTGGCCGCGCGTCCCAGCGCCTGCGATACCGCGCTCGACCAGCCGGTGGTGTTCGGCCTGCTGCGCATGAAGTGGCACGGCACCTGCGAAAGCGTGGCCGTGCGCCTGCGCGACCGCAGCGAACTGCTGCTGTCGGTGCTGCCGCCGCGCTACGCCACCTCGCCCGAACGCACCGACTACACCTGGACCATCGCGCTGTTCCTGGCCAGCATCGGCGCCCTGGCCTACGTCGTGGCGGGCATGACCACCCGTCCGCTGAAGCAGCTGGCCCAGGCCGCGAAAGACCTCGGCAACGACATCAACCACCCGCCGCTGGACCTGACCGGCGCCGACGAGATCCGCCAGGCCAGCGCCGCCTTCAACGCGATGCAGGCGCGCATCCGCCAGTACATCTTCCAGCGCACCCAGATGCTGGCCGCCATCACCCACGACTTGCAGACGCCCCTGACCAGGATGCGCCTGCGCCTGGAAAAGGTTTCCGAGCCGGAATTGCAGGAACGCCTGATCGGCGACCTGTCGGCGATGCAGGCGATGGTCAAGGAAGGCCTCGACCTGGCGCGCAGCATGGACACCAGCGAGACCATGCAGATGCTCGACCTCGACTCGCTGCTCGATTCCGTGTGCGCCGACGCCGTCGACGCCAGCCAGCGCGTGGACCTGGTCGGCCATGCCGGCATGGCGCTGCTGGGCCGTCCGCTCGACCTGCGCCGCTGCCTGGTCAACCTGATCGACAACGCCGTCAAATACGGCCATGCGGCCAAGGTGACGGTCGACCGCATCAACGGCGCCGCGCGCATCCGCGTGCGCGACGCCGGCCCCGGCATCCCCGCCACCGAACTGGGACGGGTGTTCGATCCGTTCTACCGTGTCGAGACCTCGCGCTCGCGCGAGTCGGGCGGCACCGGCCTGGGCCTGACGATCGCACGCAACATCGCCGAGCAGCACGGCGGCAGCATCCGCCTGGTCAACCACCCCGAAGGTGGCCTGGAAGCGACACTCATGCTGCCCGAGTACTACCCCGGCAAATGATGACACCCCGCTGTCATGCGGGCGTGCGACAATCGCTGGCTTTGAGCCGCTGAATACCTATAAAAACGAAGCCGCCGGCAAGGCGGCGCAGGGAGTGGAATGAAGAACAAGAATCTCGGCGTCATCGCCGC
>JAKOOD010000188.1 GCA_022701635.1 Burkholderiaceae bacterium
CACGCGACGGCTTGCAGGTGCCGGTCTATGTCACCATGCCGCCGGGTAAGCCGACGGGGGCGCTGCCGGCCGTGCTGCTGGTGCACGGCGGCCCGTACGTGCGCGGCGCGTCGTGGGAATGGGAAGACGAAGCCCAGTTCCTGGCGTCGCGCGGCTATGTGGTCCTGCAGCCCGAGTTCCGTGGCAGCACCGGCTTCGGCTACGCGCACTTCAAGGCTGGCTGGAAACAGTGGGGCAGGGCGATGCAGGATGACCTGGCCGATACCGTGCGTTGGGCAACCGGCAAGGGCTGGGTCGATGCGAAGCGGGTGGCCATCATGGGCGCGAGCTACGGCGGCTATGCGGCGCTGATGGGCATGATCCGCGATCCGGACCTGTTCCGTTGCGGTGTCGAATGGGGTGGCGTGACCGATCTCGACCTGCTGTTCACCGCAGTGGAGAGCGACATGTCGGACGATGCGCGCCGCTACGGCCTGCAGACCCTGATCGGCGATCCGGCGGCCGATGCCGCGCAGTTCGCCCAGTTCTCGCCGCTGCGCCGCGCGGCCGAGCTGAAGCAGCCTTTGCTGATCGCGCACGGCAGCGAAGACCGGCGCGTGCCCGTGATCCATGCGACCCGCTTCCGCAGCGCGGTGGCCGAAAAGAACCGGAACGTCGAGTGGATCAGTTATCCGAACGAAGGCCATGGCTGGCACACCGAAGCGACGCGGATCGATTTCTGGAAACGGGTGGAGGCCTTCCTGGCGAAGAACCTGTAATCGGCGGCCTGCCGTCCCGTTACATCCGCTTGCATTTGATACCGAATCCGGCTTTCCCCGCGTCCGTCTTGACGTTACTCTATGGGCATGTTTGTTACAAAAATACCTAAGGGGAAAACCATGAACTTCAATTCGATTCGCAAAGCCGCTCTCGTCGCCGCATTCGTCACCGCCGGTGCTGCACCGGCCATCAGCCAGGCCGCACCGCAGTGCCAGAATTGCGGCACGGTCGTGTCAACCCACACCTACGAACGTGAAGCCGAGCGCGGCAGTGGCGTGGGCGGTGTCGGCGGCGCCGTGGTCGGCGGCCTGCTGGGCAACCGGGTTGGCAGCGGCAATGGCCGCACGCTGGCCACCGTCGCCGGTGCCGTCGGCGGTGCTTATGCCGGTAACAAGCTCGAGCGCAACATCAAGACCGATACCTACACCGACATCCGCGTGAAGATGGCCCGCGGCGGCCACCGTACCATCACCGAGCGCGGCAATCCGCATCTGCGCAATGGCGATCATGTGCGTGTGCAGCAGGGTCGTGTGGTTCGTGACTGATCGTAGCTGGCGTACCCGCGCTACTTGAATAACGTCGTCCCCGCGCAGGCGGGGATCCATGCCGAGCCGCTGAAGTCCGTATGTCCGAAGCATTCAGGTGCTTCCGATGTATGGAACTCTGTTACTCAACATGGGTCCCCGCTTTCGCGGGGACGACGTTTTTGGGCCAACGATTCCTGACTAATGCACCACCGGCAAAAACGCCGGATCCGGCGTATCCTGCAGCGCCCGCGGCAGATACAGCGTCACGGTCGTGCCCTCCCCAGGTATGCTCGCAATGCGGATATGTCCGCCGCTCTGCTTGGCAAAGCCATGCGCCATCGATAATCCCAGGCCGGTGCCTTCGCCTTCCGGCTTGGTGGTGAAGAAGGGCTCGAAGGCCCGTTCCATCACCTCCGGCGGCATGCCGCTGCCGGTGTCGCGCACCGCCACCGTCACGAATTCGCCCGGCCGGATGCCGGTGTTGGCCAGCGCGTCGCCGGGTGCCACCGTCAGGTTGGCCAGCGCGATCGTGACCTCGCCCTGGCGCCCCATGGCGTCGCGCGCGTTGATCACCAGGTTGAGCAGCACGTTTTCCAGCTGGTTGGGATCGACCAGCGCGTACCACAGGCCTGGCGGCAGCGCGAAGCGGATCGCGATGGCGTCGCCGGCGGCGCGGTGCAGCAGGGTGTCCATGCGTTCGATCAGCTGGGCCAGGTCGACCACGCTCGGGTGCAGCGGCTGGCGCCGGGCAAAGGCCAGCAGCTGCGCCGCCAGCTTCTTGCCGCGCTCCACCCCATCCATGATGCCGACCAGGCGCTTGCGCTCGCCTTCGTCGTTGCGCAGCATCAGCTGCACGTTGGCGCTGATGATGTGCAGGATGTTGTTGAAGTCGTGGGCCACGCCGCCGGTCAACTTGCCGACCGCTTCCAGCTTCTGCGAGCGCAGCAGCGCCGCGCGCGCATCTTCCAGGCGCTGCTGGGCCTCCTTGCGCGGGCGGATGTCGCGCACGAAGGCGGTTACGCCGTAGCCGTGCGCGGTCGGCAGCGAGGTGATCGCGATTTCCACCGGAATTTCGTGGCCGTGGCGGTCGAGCGCGGTCGTTTCGGTCGGGCCTTCCAGCATCGCGCACGCGCCATCGACGGCAAACTGCGCCAGGCAGGCGCGCTCGTGCTCGCGCCGGGTCGCCGGCACCAGCAGCTCGATGACGTCGCGGCCGAGCACCTCTTCCTCGTGCCAGCCGAACAGCTTGCAGGCGCGTGCGTTCCAGTCGGTGATGCGGCCGTCCGGGCCGACGCCGACGAAGGCGTCGTAGGCGGT
>JAKOOD010000664.1 GCA_022701635.1 Burkholderiaceae bacterium
GAACAGATCATCGCCGACCTGAAGGCCTCGGGCCTGCGCGGCCGCGGCGGCGCCGGTTTCCCGACCGGCCTGAAGTGGAGCTTCATGCCGCGCCAGTTCCCGGGCCAGAAATACCTCGTCTGCAACACCGACGAAGGCGAGCCGGGCACGTTCAAGGACCGCGACATCATCCGCTACAACCCGCACGCGCTGATCGAAGGCATGGCCATCGGCGCCTACGCGATGGGCATCACCGTGGGCTACAACTACATCCACGGCGAGATCTTCCAGGAATACCTGCGCTTCGAGGAAGCGCTGGAAGAGGCGCGCGCCGCCGGTTTCCTGGGCGATAACATCATGGGCTCGCAGTTCAGCTTCCAGCTGCACGCGCACCATGGCTACGGCGCCTACATCTGCGGCGAAGAAACCGCGCTGCTGGAATCGCTGGAAGGCAAGAAGGGCCAGCCACGCTTCAAGCCGCCGTTCCCGGCCTCGTTCGGCCTGTACGGCAAGCCGACCACCATCAACAACACCGAGACCTTCGCGGCCGTCCCGTTCATCCTGAACATCGGTCCGGACAAGTACCTCGGCATGGGCAAGCCCAACAACGGCGGCTCGAAGATCTTCTCGATCTCGGGCGACGTCGAGCGTCCGGGCAACTACGAGGTGCCGCTGGGCACCCCGTTCGCCAAGCTGATGGAACTGGCCGGCGGCATGCGCGGCGGCAAGAAGATCAAGGCGGTGATCCCGGGCGGTTCCTCGGCCCCGGTGATCCGCGGCGACGTCATGATGGACACCGACCTGGACTACGACTCGATCGCGAAAGCCGGTTCGATGCTGGGGTCGGGCGCCGTGATCGTCATGGACGAAACCCGCTGCATGGTCAAGTCGCTGCTGCGCCTGTCCTACTTCTACTACGAGGAATCGTGCGGCCAGTGCACGCCGTGCCGCGAAGGCACCGGCTGGATGTACCGCATGGTGCACCGGATCGAGAACGGCCAGGGCCGCCCGGAAGACATGGATCTGCTGAACAACATCGCCTTCAACATCAAGGGCCGCACCATCTGCGCCCTCGGCGATGCCGCCGCGATGCCGGTGGAAGCCATGATCAAGAACTTCCGCGAAGAATTTGAATATCACATCGAGCACAAGCACTGCTTGGTGCCGACTTACCTCTAAGCAGGTACCGTAAAAATGGTAGAAATCGAATTAGACGGCAAGAAAGTCGAAGTCCCGCCAGGTTCCATGGTGATGGACGCCGCAAACAAACTGGGAACCTACGTTCCGCACTTCTGCTATCACAAGAAACTGTCGATCGCAGCGAACTGCCGCATGTGCCTCGTGGAAGTCGAGAAGGCACCGAAGCCGCTGCCGGCCTGCGCCACCCCGGTGTCGCCGGGCATGATCGTGCGCACCCACAGCGACAAGGCCGTGCAGGCGCAGAAGTCGGTGATGGAATTCCTGCTGATTAACCACCCGCTGGATTGCCCGATCTGCGACCAGGGCGGCGAATGCCAGCTGCAGGACTTGGCGGTCGGCTACGGCAAGGGCGAATCGCGCTACGCCGAAGAAAAGCGCGTGGTGGCACCGAAGGAAGCCGGCCCGCTGATCTCGATGGAAGAGATGAGCCGCTGCATCCAGTGCACCCGCTGCGTGCGTTTCGGCCAGGAAGTGGCCGGCGTGATGGAATTCGGCATGGTCGGCCGTGGCGAACACTCGGAAATCACCACCTTCGTGGGCAAGTCGGTCGACTCGGAAGTCTCGGGCAACATGATCGACCTGTGCCCGGTGGGTGCGCTGACGTCCAAGCCGTTCCGCTACTCGGCGCGTCCGTGGGAACTGCAGCGCCGCCGCTCGGTGTCGCCGCACGACTCGCTGGGCTCGAACCTGATCGTCCAGGTCAAGGGCGGCAAGGTCATGCGCGTGCTGCCGCTGGAAAACGAAAGCATCAACGAGTGCTGGCTGTCGGACAAGGACCGCTTCTCGTACGAAGCGCTGGACAATGCGTCGCGCCTGGTCAACCCGATGGTGAAACAGGACGGCAAGTGGATCGACACCGACTGGCAGACCGCCCTCGAGTACGTCGCCCACGGCCTGCGTAACATCCGCCACGAGCACGGCGCCGACGCGATCGCTGCGATCGGCACCGCCCACTCGACGGTGGAAGAACTGTACCTGCTGCAAAAGGCGATGCGCGGCTTCGGCGTCGAGAACATCGACTTCCGCCTGCGCCAGACCGACTTCGCGCTGGACGGCCAGGTCGTCCCGTCGCTGGGCATGCCGATCGCCGAACTGTCGAACCTGCAGCGCGTGCTGGTGGTCGGCTCCTTCCTGCGCAAGGACCACCCGCTGGCCGCGACCCGCCTGCGCACCGCCGTCAAGTCGGGCGCCAAGCTGTCGATCGTGCACGGCGCGAGCGACGACAACCTGATCCCGACCGCCAACCGCCTGATCGCGGCGCCGTCGGACTGGCTGGCCGCGCTGTCGGAAATCGTGGTCGCGGTAGCGGCCGCCAAGGGCATCGCCGTGCCAAGCGGCTTCGAAACCATCGACGCCGGCGACGTGGCGAAAGCCATCGCCGCGACCCTGGCCGTCGACAACGCCGGCGATCTGCCGGGCGCCGTCCTGCTGGGCAACGCCGCCGCCAACCACCCGCAAGCGTCGAAGCTGCACGCTGCCGCGCAGTGGATCGCCGAGCAGACCGGCATGCAGTTCGGCTACTTCGTCGAAGCCGCCAACACCGTCGGCGGTTACCTGGTCAACGCGGTGTCGAAGAACGCCCGGGTTGACGGTGGCCTGTTCGCGCAGCCGAAGAAAGCCTACGTGCTGCTGAACGCCGAGCCGGAACTGGATGCCGCCAACCCGCAGCAAGCCGTCAAGGCCCTGCAGGGCGCCGAGATGGTCGTCGCGATGTCGGCCTTCAAGCACGGCATGGACTACGCCGACGTGCTGCTGCCGATCTCGCCGTTCAGCGAGACCGCCGGCACCTTCGTCAACTGCGAAGGCCGCGCACAGAGCTTCAACGGCACCGTCAAGCCGCTGGGCGAGACCCGTCCGGCCTGGAAAGTGCTGCGCGTGCTGGGCAACCTGCTGGGCCTGCAAGGCTTCGAGTACGACAACTCGGAAGCGATCCGCGACGAGGCGCTGGGCAAGGGCGTGATGGATCACGCCGACAAGCTGAGCAACGTGTCGAAGCTGGGCCTGTCGGGCGCCACATACAACGACGGCAGCGCTCTCGAGCGCCTGGCCGACGTGCCGATCTACTTCGCCGACGCCATCGCGCGCCGTTCGGAACCGCTGCTGCGCACGGCCGACGCCAACGCGCCGCTGGCGACGATCTCGGCCAAGCTGGCCGAACAGCTCGGCGTGCAGGCCGGCCAGCTGGTGACCGTGTCCCAAGGCAGTGGCAGCGTCAACCTGGTCGCCAACGTCGACAGCCGCCTGCCGGCCAACGTCGTGCGCGTGGCTGCCGCCCATGAACTGACCGCGGTGCTGGGCGACATGTTCGGTGCCATCCAAGTAACCAAATCAGCCGTTGCTGCGGCAGGGGAGGCGGCATAATGTCCATGCCTGACGTACTCAACAGTTTTTATGCAGGCGGCGAAAACCTGCTGGGCCCGACCACCTGGACCTTCGCCTGGACCCTGCTGAAAATCGTGCTGGTCCTGCTGCCGCTGATGGGCCTGGTGGCCTA
>JAKOOD010000496.1 GCA_022701635.1 Burkholderiaceae bacterium
CCATTGGCCTGGCCCTGCCGCCTTTTTCTAGAACCGATGTCCCGGCCGCCGTACCGCGTGCCTCGGCGGCGCAGCGGGCGGATGGCGGGAGCGGCAGTCAGTGGAACCGAATCGACATTCTGGATAAGAAATCGCTTGATTCTTGTTGTGCGGCGCAGCATAATCAAGTCGTCTCCTCTATTCTCCCGCAAGGAAATAGATTCAGCCCGCCTCTGCGGGCTTTTTTTTTCTCTGAAATCGCCGTGCCGGCCGCCTGGCCTGATTCACTGTCGCGCGATCTGGCCGTTCGAGAACGCGGCCAGGTCCGCCGACGCAATAAAGCGCTGCCTGTGAAGTCGTTCTCGCAAGGATGCGATCGGATGGCGATCCAACGCCGGCCCGGCGTGGCGATACGCCGCCAGCATGTGCTCAGCCTCGCTCGGCACCACCCGGTGCACGGGCGCTTCCTCGATCGGCGCCACCTTCAACAAGCCTTTTCCGCAAAGGCTGCGTGCAGCGCTCGATATTGCCTCTTGCCGGTTGCCCGTCAAGGCTTGCAAGGCGTCGGCGCTGGCCAGCAGCGCCATATCGTGCTGTGTCAGCGACGCGCGGGTCGCGCGGTCGCGCACGTCCCGAAACTGCTTGAGCGAGCGCGCTTCCCCAATGCGCCACGCGGCATCACGCTCGCGACCGCGAATCTGGTGGAAACCCAGGCGAACCGCATCCCCCACACTCTTTCTCCAGGATTGCACGCCCTATTACAAAAAGTTTCGATTGAAACTTTTCCTAACTTTCGCGTGTGCGGCTCAGCAAGTAACCTAACGGGCTCGGTACCAGCCAGGCTCGTGACGGCGCCTCACGGCGGGCCGATCGCTTTTTCTTCAAACGGAGTCTTCCTTGTCCGACACTACTATTCCCCAACCGCAAACGGTTATCAAAATCATCGGCATCGGCGGGGCCGGCGGTAATGCCGTCAGCCATATGGCGTCCTCCGGACTGTCCGTCTTCGAATTCATTTGCGCCAATACCGACGCGCAGGCGCTGTCGAACACCCGTACCGAAAAACGGATCCAGCTGGGCGAAAGCGGCCTCGGCGCCGGCAGCGACCCGGTCGCCGGGCGCGAAAGCGCCATGCACGAACGCAGCGTCATCGCCGACGCGCTCAAGGGCGCCGACATGGTCTTTCTCACCGCCGGCATGGGCGGCGGCACCGGCACCGGCGCCGCGCCCGTGGTGGCCGAAGTGGCGCGCGAGCTGGGCATCCTGACCGTCGGCGTGGTGTCGAAACCCTTCCAGTTCGAAGGCCCGCGCCGCATGCGCGTGGCCGAAGAAGGCATCGCTTTGCTGGCGCGCTGCGTCGACTCGCTCGTCATCGTCCTCAACAGCCGCCTCGAGGAAGTCCTGGGCGACGACATCACGCAAAAAGGGGCGTTCACCGCCGCCGACGAGGTGCTCGCCAAGGCAGTGGCCGGCATCGCCGACATCATCACCGTGCCCGGCATGGTCAACGTCGATTTCGAGGACGTCCGCACCGTGATGCGCCAGACCGGCATGGCGATGATGGGCTCGGCCCAGCACGAGGGCGAGGACCGCGCCGTCAAGGCGGCCGAAGAGGCGATTTCCTGTCCCCTGCTCGACGGCTCCAACCTGCGCGCCGCGCGCGGGCTGCTGGTCAACATCGCCGCCTCCGAGGAAAGCCTGAAACTGCGTGAAACCCGGCTGGTGATGGACACGATCTGCGCCCAGACCAGCGACGATGCCATCATCAAGTTCGGGGCGGTGTTCGACGAGACGCTGGGCGACGCGATGCGGGTGACGGTGGTGGCCACCGGCTTGAACCGTCCGAGCGACTTTGCCGTGGGGAAGCGCTCGGCGCTGTCGCGGCCCTTGAACCAGCCGCAGTCGGTGCTGCGCCAGGCGGGTGTCAGGCCGACTCCGGGCCAGCACGAGGTGCGGACCGGGTCGACGCCGCGTTGACGCGGTCGCGGCCCGGCAAGCATGATGCGGGGCGCCGGCATCCGGCGGCGGTAATGAAAAGGCCGGTGACCATCTTCATCGATGGTCACCGATGTTGCACATGATTTTATGGATTCAGGTAAGCACTGAATCGCGTTTGCCCTGACTCGATGATCAATGGCTTGGCAGATCGCCTGGTCAAACCGCTGTCGCTCTCGGTGGCGGTCAGCGTGAAACTGCCGACCAGCCGGCGCAACTGGTTGGCCTGCTGCTCCATTGCCGTGGCGGCCGCGCTGGCCTCCTCGACCAAGGCTGCGTTCTGCTGGGTCGCACTGTCGATGTCGGCGATGGCGCAGTTGACCTGGCCGATACCGTCCTCCTGTTCGCGGCTGGCGGCGCTGATCTCGCCGATCACGTCGCTGACCCGGCGTACGCTCTCGACGACGCTCTGTATGGTGCTGCCGGCCTCGCCGACCAGGCTGCTCCCGAGGCCGACCTGGCGCACGGAATCGTCGATCAGCTGCTTGATTTCGCGCGCTGCGCCGTTGGCGCGTTGGGCCAGGGTGCGTACTTCGCCCGCGACCACCGCAAAGCCTCGCCCCTGCTCGCCGGCCCGCGCGGCTTCCACCGCCGCGTTCAGCGCGAGGATATTCGTCTGGAAGGCAATACCTTCGATCACGCCGATGATATCGACAATGCGTTGCGATGCGCTGTCGATCGCGTTCATGGTGTGCACCACCTGGCTCACCACCTCGCCGCCGCGCACCGCGACGTTGGAGGCCGACTGTGCCAGCTGGTTGGCCTGGCGGGCGTTGTCGGCGTTCTGCCGCACGGTCGAGGTCAACTGCTCGATCGAGGAAGCGGTTTCCTCCAATGCGCTGGCCTGGCTCTCGGTGCGGGTCGAGAGGTCGCTGTTACCGGCGGCGATCTGGCTTGCCGCGGTGGCGATGGCATCGGTGCCGCCGCGCACGTCGCCGACGATCCGGCGCAGGCTGTCGCGCATGCTGCGCAGGGCCAGCTTGAGCTGGCCGGTTTCGGTGCGATCATCCGGCGCACACGCGATGTCGGTGTCCAGCCTGCCTTCGGCAATGCGGC
>JAKOOD010000499.1 GCA_022701635.1 Burkholderiaceae bacterium
GGCTGTCCACCTACCGCATCCCGCCGCGCTGGATGCTGCTGAAGATCGAGACCGACGCCGGCATCGTCGGCTGGGGCGAACCGATCGTCGAAGGCCGCGCGCGGACCGTCGAGGCGGCCGTGCACGAGCTGGCCGACTACCTGGTCGGGCGCGACCCGTCCCGTATCAATGACCTGTGGCAGACCATGTACCGCGGCGGCTTCTACCGCGGCGGCCCGGTGCTGATGAGCGCGATCGCCGGCATCGACCAGGCGCTGTGGGACATCAAGGGCAAGGCGCTCGGGGTGCCGGTGTACGAATTGCTCGGCGGCCTGGTGCGGGAGCGCATGAAGACCTACAGCTGGGTCGGCGGCGACCGCCCGCACGACGTGGTCGACGGTATCGCCGCCCGGCGCGAAGTCGGTTTCGACACCTTCAAGATGAACGGCACCGATGACCTGGCCCTCATCGACAGCGCGCGCCGGATCGACGAGACCGTCAAGCGCGTGGCCCACATCCGCGAGACCTTCGGCGACGCCATCGAGTTCGGCCTCGACTTCCACGGCCGCGTGTCGCTGCCGATGGCGCGCGTGCTGTTGCGTGAGCTGGAGCCGCTGCGGCCGCTGTTCGTCGAGGAACCCGTGCTGCCCGAATTCGCCGACAGCTACCGGCGCCTGGCCGACCAGACGTCGATCCCGATCGCCGCCGGCGAACGCATGTTCTCGCGCTTCGACTTCCGCCACGTGTTCGAGCAGGGCGGCTTGTCCATCGTCCAGCCCGACCTGTCGCATGCGGGCGGCATCACCGAATGCCTCAAGATCGGCGCCATGGCCGAGGCCTACGGCATCGCGCTGGCGCCGCATTGCCCGCTCGGGCCGGTGGCGCTGGCGGCCTGCCTGCAGGTCGATTTCGTGTCGCACAACGCGGTGCTGCAGGAGCAGAGCATGGGCATCCACTACAACAAGGGCGGCGAAGTGCTGGACTACGTGGTCAACAAGGAAGATTTCGCCATCGTCGACGGCTACATCAAGCCGCTGCCCAAGCCCGGCCTGGGCGTCGAGATCGACGAGGCGGCGGTGCTGGAAGCCACGCAGCGCGCCATCGACTGGCGCAACCCGGTGTGGCGCCACCCCGACGGCAGCATCGCCGAATGGTAAGGACCGCATGAACGACGCCACGCGCCGCATCCTCGGCATCGACTGGGGCACCAGCAACCGCCGCGCCTACCTGGTGGACGCCGCTGGTAGCCTGATGGACAGCCGCGCCGATGACCAGGGCATGCTGGCGGCCGGCCCCGATTTCGGCGCATCGCTGGCCGCGCTGCTGGCGGACATGGGCATCGACCCCGGCGTGCCGGTGCTGGCCTCGGGCATGATCGGCAGCGCCCAGGGCTGGCGCGAGACGCCGTATCTCGACGCCGCCGTCGCGCTGGAAGACCTGCCGCAGCATCTGGTGCGGGTGCCGGTGCCCGGCGCCGCCCCCGCGCGTAGCTGCGGGATCGTGCCCGGCTACCGGTTCCAGGATACCGACGGCCGCATCGACGTGATGCGCGGCGAGGAAATGCAACTGCTCGGCGCCGTCGCCCTGGGCCGGCGCAGCGGCTGGTTCGTCCTGCCGGGCACGCACAGCAAATGGGTGCGGCTGGAGCAGGGCGTGATCCGCCACGTCTCGACCTTCATGACCGGCGAGTTCTTCGCGACGCTGGGCAAGCAGGGCACGCTGGCGCCGCTGATGAAGGGCCCCGACGACGAGGCGGCGTTCGCCGCCGGCGTCGACGAAGCGCGGCGGCGCGCGCCCCTGACCCACGCCCTGTTCGGCGTGCGTGCCCGCGCCGTCACCGGCGCCATGCCGGCGGCGCAGGTGCGTTCCTTCGTCAGCGGCCTGCTGATCGGCGTCGAACTGGTGGCGGCGCTCGACCTGATCGGTCCGGGCAGCGGCGGCGTGACCACGGTCGCCGCGCCGAAGCTGCAGGGCATCTATGCCGCCGCGGCGGCGCGCCTCGGCATCGACTTGCGGCCGCTGGATCCAGACGCCGTCTACCGCGCGGCGCTCGGCGTTTTCCTCGACAGGATGGACCCCCATGAAGCTTCCCCACTTTGACTTGCCGCTGGTCGCCATCCTGCGCGGCCTCGCGCCGCAGGATGCCGAAGCGGTCGGCCGCACGCTGTTCGATGCCGGCTTCCGCCTGATCGAGGTGCCGCTCAACCGCCCCGGCGCGATCGAGGCCATGCGCACCATCCGCGCACTGGCGCCGCCGGATGCGCTGGTCGGCGGCGGCACCATGCTGACGCTGGCCGACGTCGACGCCGTGGCCGACGCCGGCGGCCAGATCTTCGTCGCGCCCAACTGCGACCCGCCGGTGATCGCCCACGCGGCGGCGCGCGGCCTGCTGTGCGCGCCGGGCGTGGCGACGCCGAGCGAGGCGTTTGCGGCGCTGGCGGCCGGCGCCCACATATTGAAACTGTTCCCGGCCGAGATGATCGGGCCGGCGGGCCTGAAGGCGATGAAGTCGGTGCTGCCGGACGGGACGCCGCTGTGGCCCGTCGGTGGTGTGGCGCCCGAGCAGATCGGGGAATGGAAGGCGGCCGGCGCCGGCGGGGCGGGGATCGGCGGGGCGCTGTTCACGCCGGGCGTGGCGCTCGACGAACTGGCGCGACGCGCGCAGGCTTTTGTTACGGCATGGCGTCAGCCTTGAGCAAAAAAA
>JAKOOD010000708.1 GCA_022701635.1 Burkholderiaceae bacterium
TTGAGGCCGCGTTCGCCCACCATTGTCGCATAGCCGTCGGGCAGGCTCTCGATGAACTCGTGGATCGAGGCCGCGCGCGCCGCCGCGAAGATGTCCTCGCGGCTGGCGCCCGGACGGCCGTAGGCGATGTTGTACTCGATGGTGTCGTTGAACAGCACCGTATCCTGGGGCACGATGCCGATCGCGTGGCGCAGCGAATGCTGGGTCACGCGACGCAGGTCCTGGCCGTCAATGCGGATAGCGCCGCTTTGCACGTCGTAAAAGCGGAACAGCAGCCGCGACAAGGTCGACTTGCCCGAGCCGCTGTGGCCGACCACGGCGGTGGTGGTGCCGGCCGGGATGCTGAAATCGACGTCGAACAGGATCTGGCGCTTGGGGTCGTAGCTGAATTCCACGTGCGAGAATTCGACCCGGGCGCCCTGCGTCACCAGCGGCTTGGCATCCTTCGCATCGGCCACCTCGCGGTTCTGCTCGAGGAGCCCGAACAGGCGCTCCATGTCGGCCAGGCTCTGCTTGATCTCGCGGTAGATCACGCCCAGGAAGTTGAGCGGGATATACAGCTGCAGCATGAAGGAATTCACCAGCACCAGGTCGCCCAGGGTCATGCTCTTGTCGATCACGCCCTGGGTGGCGCGCCACAGGATGGCGGTGACGGCGGCGGCGATGATCAGCGACTGGCCGCTGTTCAGCAGCGACAGCGAGGTCTGCGAGCGCACCGCGGCGCGCTCGTAGTTCTGCAGGCCTTCGTCGTAGCGCTTGGCCTCGTAGTCCTCGTTACCGAAGTACTTGACGGTCTCGTAGTTGATCAGCGAGTCGATGGCCTTGGTATTCGCCTTCGAATCGAGCTCGTTCATCGTGCGCCGGAAGTGGGTGCGCCACTCGGTCACGCTGATGGTGAAGGCGATGTAGGTCACCAGCGCGATGCCGGTGATGATCGAGAACCACTTATCGTAGTGCAGCGCCAGGTAGCCCAGCACCAGCGTGATCTCGACCAGCGTCGGCAGGATGGAAAACAGCGAGTACGAGACCAGCGAGCTGACGCCGCGCGTGCCGCGCTCGATGTCGCGCGTCATGCCGCCGGTCTGGCGGTTCAGGTGAAACCGCAGCGACAGCGCGTGCAGGTGGCGGAACACGCGCAGCGCGATGGTGCGTACGGCGCGCTGGGTCACGCGCGCGAACAGGAATTCGCGCAGCTCGGTGAACAGCGTGGTCGAGAAGCGCAGCGCGCCATACGCCACCAGGGCGCCCAGCGGCAGGATCAAGAGCGCGTGCGGGTTGGTCGGGCTGATACTGAGGCTGTCGACGATGCGTTTCAGGACCAGCGGCACGCCGATGTTGGCCAGCTTGGCGCCGATCAGGCAGATCATGGCCGCCAGCACGCGCCATTTATAGACCCACAGGTAGGGCAGCAGCGTGCGGATGGTGGTCCAGTCGTTGCGCTGGGCATTCGGATCGGACGGTGGCGGTGGGGAACTGGCGGATGAGCGTCGCATGACAGGTAGGCAAAATATATGTTGTAATCTGGGATGATTGTAGCCTTTACCGAGATTTCGAGATGACCCAGCCAGAAAACCAGACCCCATCCACGCTGCGCCTGCCTGAAGGCAAAATGCCGGTGCTGCGGATGATGCCCTCCCCGTCCGACGCCAACGTGTACGGCGACGTGTTCGGCGGCTGGATCATGGCCCAGGTCGACGTCGCCGGTTCGCTGCCGGCGGTGCGCCGCGCCAATGGCCGCGTGGCCACCATCGCCGTCAACTCCTTCCTGTTCAAGAACCCGGTGTTCGTGGGCGACCTGCTCTCCTTTTATGCCGACATCACCAAGGTCGGCAACACCTCGATCACCGTGTACGTCGAAGTCTACGCCGAACGCAACCGCCTGCAGACCCACGTGGTCAAAGTGACGGAAGCGACGCTGACCTATGTCGCCACCGGCCCGGACCGCAAGCCGCGCCAGCTGCCGCCGCTCGACTCCCTGATGCTCGAGCCGTAAGCGTCTGCCTGTGCAGCCGGCGCGCCGCCTGTTCCTGCTCGATGCGGCGCGTCTCGCGGCCGCCGCATCGGCATCCTCCATGGTCCACGCGGCGCCGCCGAATGGCGCCGGCTACCCATTCGGACTCGGCGTCGCTTCCGGCGCCCCGCTGCCCGATGCGGTGGTGCTGTGGACCCGCATCCTTCCGGATCCGCTGCACGCCGCCAGCAGCCCCAGGCTGGCGGTGGCATTGCGCTGGGAAGTCGCGCACGACGCGGCGTTTCGCAAGATCGCGGCCAGAGGCACGGCGGTCGCCACGCCGGAACTCGCGCACAGCGTGCGCGTGAACGTGACCGGCCTGCAGCCGGCGCGCTGGTACTGGTACCGCTTCATGCTGGGCGACGCCGTCAGCCCGGTCGGCCGCACCCGCACCGCCCCTGCCGCGGGCGCGATGCCGGACCTGCTCAAGCTGGCGGTGGCCTCGTGCCAGCATTGGGAATTCGGCAGCTATGCGGCGCACCGCCACATCGCCCAGTCGGCGCCCGACCTGGTGGCCTTCCTGGGCGACTATATTTATGAATGGGGGCCGTACCGCCTGCAGCATCCGCAGCGCCAGGTGAGGAGCGACGAATCGTTCACGCTGGACGATTACCGCCGCCGCTACGCCCAGTACAAATCCGATCCGGACCTGCAGGCCGCGCACCTGGCCGCGCCCTGGATCGTGACCTGGGACGACCACGAAGTCGCGAACGATTACGCGGCTGGACGCGACGAGCGCCTGTCGCCAAGCTTTGCCCAGCGCCGCGCCGCGGCCTACCAGGCCTTCTACGAACACATGCCGCTGCGCCTGCCGCCGCCGCGCAGCTTCGGCAGCGTGCGCATGTTCCAGCGCTACGACTGGGGCCGGCTGGCGCGCTTCCACGTGCTGGACGACCGCCAGTACCGCGCGGTGCAGGTATGTCCGCGGCCGAACGCCGGCGGCTCCTCGTCGGTCAGCGCGCGTGCCTGCCCGGCGCTGCGCGACCCGCGCCGCAGCATGCTGGGCGGCGAGCAGGAAGCCTGGCTCGAGGCCGGGCTGCGCTCATCGAAGGCGCGCTGGAATATCCTGGCCCAG
>JAKOOD010000713.1 GCA_022701635.1 Burkholderiaceae bacterium
CGGCGCTGATGAAGATCATCGAGAACAAGGACGGCAAGGCCACCGGCAAGATCTATAACGTCGGTAACCCGGTCAACAATTATTCGATCCGCGAACTGGCCACCATGATGCTGGACCTGGCGGCCGAGTACCCGGAATACCGCGAGACCGCGAAGCAGGTCAAGCTGGTCGACACCAGCTCGGGCGCCTACTACGGCACCGGCTACCAGGACGTGCAGAACCGCGTGCCGAAAATCGAGAATACCGAGTCGGAGCTGGGCTGGCAGCCGCAGGTGTCGATGCAGGATGCGCTGCGCAAGATATTCGATTCGTACAAGGACAAGCTGGGCGATGCCAAGCAGCTCAATTCGTGAGTGTTCGTCGTCCCATCGAAAGGCTGCCGCGGCAGCCTTTTTTATTGCATACAGCGTCAATACAAGTTCGATGTTCTTGTAAATCCTTGTATTCCATCCCCAACGTAGGGTAAGTATTTGTAAAGGGCCCGGACAGGCCGGGGCGAGAGGCGTAGAGTCGATCTCAGTTTTTCTCTCTCTCCACTCTTGAAGTGGTCTTTGCCCACGGTACCCACCGTGGGCTTTTTTATGTCCAGGAGATTTGCAATATGTTAAGAACCCGCCTGTTCCGCGCCGGCGTGCTGGCCCTTGCCGTCGGTGCCGCCACGCCCTCGTTCGCCGTGCCGCTGATGGACATGCGCGTCGAAGACCTGATGTTCATGGCGTCCGACCTGAAGTCGTCGATGCACTTGAGCACCAACCAGCAAACCCTGTGGAACCAGGTCGAGGGCCGCACCCGCAGCGTGCTGCGCGAGCGCCAGCACCGCCGCGACACGCTGCAGGAACAGGCGAAGACGATGCTGGCCAGGCCGGACGTCGAGTTGCGTGAACTGAATAAACAGGTGGAAGCGGAAAGCGCTGTCTCAAGCGCGGAAGACAAGCAGCTGCGCGAGCTGTGGCTGGGCGTGAACGATGCCCTCGACGACAAGCAGCGTGCCAAGCTTGCGGTGTTCCTGGGCGAGCAGCTGGTGCGCGTGGTGCCGGAAGGGCGGCCGGGCGGCGCCGGCGAGCGTGGCGGCGAACGGGGAGAGCGGCGCGGCGGACGTGGCGGCCACGGCATGGGCGGCATGGGGGGCGGCGCCGGCGGTACGGGACCGGGCGGCGCCTCGATCAACATCGGCGGATGAGACCCGGCGCGGTGTTCACATATGCATGATGTATCGAAAAGTAAAAAAGCGTGTTTCCGTGTAATGGCCTTACCCGTCCCGGATAGAATTTCCTCGATATAGTAGGCAACATCGGCAGGGACGGCGAAGAAGTGCCTGTCAGACAACAGCCCGGTTTTGCCAAGCCGGGCTGTGTTACATTTGCCGATGGCCACAAGCCGCTCTTTTCCCTACGCAATGAAGGACTTCCTTTTGAAACGTTACCTGTTGAGTACCCTGACCCTGTCCCTGCTGGCCGCTTTCGCCAGCGCTGCGGACAATGCCCCGGCATCGACTGCAACCGCAGCCAAGTCCGGCATCGAGACGCAGTACATCGACCCGACCGTACGCGCCCAGGACGACTTTTTCGAATACCTCAACGGCAAGTGGCTGAAAACCGCCGAGATCCCGGCCGACAAGTCGAGCTGGGGCACCTTCATGAAACTGCGCGACGACACCACGCCGCAGCTGCGCGACATCATCGAAGCCGACCAGCAAGCCAAGGCCAAGCCAGGTACCGATGCCCGCAAGATCGGCGACCTGTACGCCAGCTTCATGGACGAGAACAGACTGGAAGCCCTCGGTACCAAGCCGCTCGCCGGCGAGCTGCAGCGCATCCGCACGCTGAAGGACAAGAAGGGCGTGCCGGCCCTGGTCGCGCACCTGGCAAAAATCGGCGTGGCCACGCCCTACGGCATCGGCGTGGCGCAGGACGCCAAGGCGTCGACCCGCTACGCGACCTACATCCGCCAGGGCGGCCTGGGCATGCCGGACCGCGATTACTACCTGAAGCTGGACGACAAGCGCATGGCCGGCATCCGCGCCAAGTACGAAACGCATGTCGCCACCATCCTCGGCCTGGCCGGCGAAAAGGACGCCGCCGCCAAGGCGAAAGCAATCGTGGCCTTCGAGACCAGGCTGGCCGAAGTGCAGTGGAACCGCGTCGAGCTGCGCGATCCGAACAAGGGCTACAACAAGATGAGCGTGGCCGAGCTGTCGACCCTGGCGCCGGACTACGACTGGAAGAGCGCGCTGGCTGGCGCCGGCGTCGGCAACAAGGCCGACTACGTGATCGTCGGCCAGCCGAGCTACGTCACCGGTTTCAACAAGGTGCTGAACGACACCGACCTCGAGACCGTCAAGGCCTATTTCCAGTGGCAGCTGCTGCGCGAATACGCGCCTTACCTGAGCAAGGGCTTCGTCGACGCCAACTTCGACTTCTACGGCACCACGCTGACCGGCGTCACAGAGAACCGTCCGCGCTGGAAGCGCGCCGTGTCGACCGTCGAAGGCGCGCTGGGCGAAGCGCTGGGCCGCGAATACGTGGCCAAGTACTTCCCGCCGGAGAGAAAAGCGCGCATGGACGCGCTGGTCAAGAACGTGCTGGCCGCTTATAAAGAGTCGATCGACGGCCTCGACTGGATGGGCGCGGCCACCAAGAAGGAAGCGCAGGCCAAGCTGGCCACCTTCAACCCGAAGATCGGCTACCCGAACAAGTGGCGCGACTACACGAAACTGGCGGTCAAACCGGATGACCTGGTCGGCAACGTGATGCGCGCCTCGACCTTCGCCTACAACCGCAACATCAACAAGCTGGGCACGCCGATCGACCGCGAGGAATGGGGCATGACGCCGCAGACCATCAACGCCTACTACAACTCGCGCCTGAACGAGATCGTGTTCCCGGCCGCGATCCTGCAGCCGCCGTTCTTCAATGCCGACGCCGACGACGCCGTGAACTACGGCGCGATCGGCGCCGTGATCGGCCACGAGATCGGCCACGGCTTCGACGACAAGGGCAGCCAGTCGGACGGCGAGGGCAACCTGCGCAACTGGTGGACCAAGGAAGACGAGGCGCGCTTCAAGGCCAAGACCGACATGCTGGTCAAGCAGTACGACGCCTTCGAGCCGGTGCCGGGCTACCACGTCAACGGTGCGCTGACCCTGGGCGAGAACATCGGCGACAACTCGGGCCTGGCCATCGCCTACAAAGCCTACAAGATCTCGCTGCACGGCCAGCCGGCCCCGGTCATCGACGGCCTCACCGGCGACCAGCGCTTCTTCATGGGCTTCGGCCAGGTGTGGCGCTCCAAGATGCGCGACGAAGCGGCGATCAACCAGGTCAAGACCGACCCGCACTCGCCGGGCCAGTTCCGTGCCAACGGCACCCTGCGCAACCAGGCCGCCTTCTATGAAGCCTTCGGCATCAAGGAAGGCGACAAGATGTACCTGAAGCCGGAAGACCGCGTGACGATCTGGTGATCCGCATCTGGTAAGCTGCACCGGCACGACCCGGGCCGGCGGCGATCCCGCCGGCCGATTGACCACAATCCGAGAGACCAAAGAGATGAAAAAACAATACCTGTTGAGCGCACTCACCCTGGCGCTGATCTCCAGCCTGGGCCACGCGGCCGAAGGCGCCGCCGCGGCCAAGAGCACCGCTGCCAAGAGCGGGCAGGCCCTGAGCGCCGGCATCGCCACCCAATACATCGAGCCGTCCGTGCGCCCGCAGGACGACTTTTTCGAATACCTGAACGGCAAATGGCTCAAGACGGTCGAGATCCCGTCCGACAAGTCGAGCTGGGGCTCGTTCATGGAGCTGCGCGAGAACACCCTGCCGCAGCTGCGCGGCATCATCGAAAAGACGGCGGCGACCAATCCGTCCGCCGGCACCGACGCCCAGCGCATCGGCGACTTTTATGCCAGCTTCATGGACGAGGCGCGCCTGGAGCAGCTGGGCGTGGCCCCGTTGAAGCCGGAGCTGGACAAGATCGCCGCCCTGAAGGACAAGTCCGAACTGCCGGCCATGCTGGCCCGCCTCGGTAAAATCGGCGTCGGCGTGCCGTTCGACTTCGGCATCCACCAGGACAACAAGGATTCGACCAAGTACGTCGCCGACATCGGCCAGGGCGGCCTGGGCATGCCGGACCGCGACTACTACCTGAAGGCGGACGACGCCAAGCTGGCCGACACCAAGGCCAAGTACCAGGCCCACGTTCAGAAGATGCTGGCCATGGCCGGCGACAAGAACGCCGCCGCCAACGCGAAAGCCATCGTCGACTTCGAAACCGAGATCGCCCGCGTGCAATGGACCAAGGTCGAACTGCGCGACCCGATCAAGGCCTACAACAAGGTCAACCTGGCCGACATGGACAAGACCGCCCCGGGCTTCGACTGGAAGACCTGGCTTGACACCACCGGCATTGGCGCCAAGGCGAGCTACGTGATCGTCGGCCAGCCGACCTACCTGAAAGGCTTCGTCGAGCTGTCGAACAAGACCCCGATCGACACCTGGAAAGCCTACCTGTCGCTGCACCTGATCGAATCCTACGGCAGCTTCCTGTCGAAGAACTTCGCCGACGAGCGTTTCGATTTCTACGGCCGCACCCTGTCGGGCGTGAAGGAGCAGGAACCGCGCTGGAAGCGCGGCGTCGGCGCGGTCGAGCGTGCGCAGGGCGAAGCGCTGGGCAAGCTGTACGTGGCCGAATACTTCCCGGCCGAGCGCAAGGCGCGCATGGAAGCGCTGGTCAAGAACCTGCTGGCGGCCTATAAGCAGTCGATCGACAAGCTGGACTGGATGAGCCCGGCGACCAAGAAGGAAGCGCAAGCCAAGCTGGCCACCTTCAACCCGAAGATCGGGTATCCGAACAAGTGGAAGGATTACTCGGCCCTGAGCGTCAAGCGCGACGACCTGGTCGGCAACGTGATGCGTTCGCGCGTGGTCGAAGCCGACCGCGAGCTGAACAAGCTGGGCCGCCCGATCGACCGCGACGAGTGGGGCATGACGCCGCAGACCATCAACGCCTACTACAACCCGGAAATGAACGAGATCGTGTTCCCGGCCGCGATCCTGCAGCCGCCGTTCTTCGACGCCAATGCGGACGACGCGGTCAACTACGGCGGCATCGGCGCCGTGATCGGCCACGAGATCAGCCACGGCTTCGACGACCAGGGCGCCCAGTACGACGGCAAGGGCAACCTGCGCGACTGGTGGACCGCGTCCGATCACAAGAACTTCAAGGCCAAGACCGCGATGCTGGTCAACCAGTACAACGCCTTCGAGCCGCTGCCGGGCTACCACGTCAACGGCGAACTGACCCTGGGCGAGAACATCGCCGACAACTCGGGCCTGGCCATCGCCTACAAGGCCTATCACATCTCGCTGAAGGGCAAGAAGGCGCCGGTGATCGACGGCCTCACCGGCGACCAGCGCCTGTACATGGGTTGGGCACAGGTGTGGCGTTCGAAGATGCGCGAACAGCAGCAGATCGTGCAGGTGAAGACCGACCCGCACTCGCCGGGCCAGTACCGCGCCAACGGCACCCTGAAGAACCAGCCGGGCTATTACGAAGCCTTCGGCGTGAAGCCGGGCGACAAGATGTACTTGGCCCCGAAGGACCGCGTGATCATCTGGTAATGCGTCGTCGATAATGAAAAAGGCCGCGAAGTTCGCGGCCTTTTTTTACGTCGGTGCGCTGCTCAGGTCATCCGCTTATTTCGTCAGGCTGGACACGCTGCACGACTTGACCACGCCCAGGGCCGGGTCGCCGAACACCGCGTTCGAGCACAGGACCGAGCCGCTGAAGCTCCGGGTCACGAAGCTGCTGCCGGCGCCGTAGCGGACGTCGCGGGTGCCGCTGAAGGTGCACAGGCCTTCCTCGCCGGCGCAGGTGCTCCAGGTTTCCGCTGCCGCGGCAGTGGTGCTGTCGGCGGCGTAGCTGCAGGTCTTGGCCACGTTCGGGGTCGGGTCGCCGAACACGGCGTTGCTGCAGGCGGTCGACGCGGTCACGGTCTTCGAGACGAAGGTCGTGCCGGAGCCGTAGCGCACTTCATGGGTGCCGCTGAACGAGCAGGTGCCGCCTTCGTTGGCGCACTGGGTCCAGGCGGTGGCCGCATAGCTGCAGGTCTTGGCCACGTTCGGGGTCGGGTCGCCGAACACGGCGTTGCTGCAGGCGACCGAACCGCTCACGGTGCGCGACACGAAGGTCGTGCCCGCGCCGTAGCGCACTTCGCGGGTGCCGCTGAAGGTGCAGGTGCCGCCTTCGTTGGCGCACTGGGTCCAGCCCGTCGTTGCCGGCGGCGTCGCGGCGGCGCCGTTGGATGCGTAGGCGCCGATGTCGTTGACGTTGGCGCGGGCTTCGCCCGAGGCCACGTGCTGGTATTGCGCGATCGGGGCCAGCACGAAGCCGGTCGGTGCGGTACCGGGGGCCGAGGCGGCATTGATCATCGGCGAACCGGCGGCCGGATGCAGGTCGTAGGTGGCGCGGTTGACGAAGGCCGGTGCGGCGGCGCTGTAGTTGGTCTTGAGAGTCGCGTTGCCCTGGTTGGTCACGCCGCCGGCGCCAGCAAATACGTTGTTCTGAATCAGGGCAGGGGTGCCCACACCGGAGCCGATCATCACGAAGGTGCCCGAACCGGCGTCGTTCAGGAAGGTGTTGTTGACCACGTACAGGTCCTTGCCCGGGTTGCTCGCGCCTTCCTCGCCATAGGCCAGCATGTTCGGGTTGCTGTTGGCGGCCGGCTGTTCGATCACGTTACCGATGACGTACGAGGTGCCTGCGTTGGGCAGGTCGACTTCGTAGCTCGGGCTGCCTGCTGCGGTGCTGCTGGTCTGGCCCGGCGCGGTGCTGGAGAAGCGGTTGTTGTAGATCGTGTTGACCTGGGCGCGCGACTTCAGGTTGTGGCCCACGTTGGCGTCGTGCGAATAGCTGTAGCGGAAGGTGAGGCTGCGGACATTACCGATATACAGGTTGTGGCTATAGCCGTCGCCGAAACCGTTGTGGCCGAATTCGCTGTACTCGATCAGGATATCGCTGGCGGTATTGGTGCCGCCCAGGATGCCGTTTTCGTTATCGTGCAGGAAGCTCTGGCGCAGCGTGAAACCGGTGCCTTCCAGGCGCAGTGCGGCGCCGTTCTGGTCCGGCACCCGGGCACCGTACATTTCGACGTTTTCGATGGTGATGTTGTTGCCGCCCACTACCCAGATCGCCTTGCCCATGGCATTGGCGCCGTTGGCGTCGATCATCGGACGGCCGTTGACGCCGCGGATCGTCAGGTTGTTGCGGGAGATGCCGCAGACGTCGCCCTTGTAAATATTGTTGCCGCTGATTTCGATGATATCGCCATCACGGGCGGCATTGAAGGCCGCGCACGGTGCTGAATACTGTTTGCCGGGGCCGACCGACAGGGTCGCGGCGGATGCGCCGGTTGCCGCCAGCAGCGAGACCACCAGGGCAGGGGCCAGGCGGGCGGCGATGGAGCCGTTATTGCGCTGTTGCATGTCGTTTCCTCGTAAATGAAAATTCTTTTGAGCAGTTATTCCTGCTGGAAAGATTAGAGCTTACGAGATTTGAGAATCGCGGTTTGTAAGTATTTGTAACTAAGAATATGTAATGGATAACTATGAAATTCTCACCATTTGTGTGTACTTTTAGCTAACTTCGCAGAAAATTTTCTATAATGCGAGGCTGCCTGATGTTTTTTCCTACGAAAACTACCTGAGCGAGTACGAATTCCCTGCAAACGCGGCAGAGGATATATGTGTCGATATCAGTCGTTCAACACTGCTTCATTCATGCACCCAGGATTTTTATTAGGAAACGACATTTGATGTTGTTGGCCGGCATCAATTAAAACCAAATAAAAGAATAAATATTATTAATATTTATATAAAACGTTATAAATATTCTATTTTTCATCTTCTTTACCTAAGGTTTTTGTCTGTTTGATACTAACAGGGGCGTCGATTTTTTTTACACGACGAGTTCAGAAGACTTCCAAGAAAAAAATAACCCATTGATAAAAAACAAAAAATTCTTATGGAATGCAATTTGCTTATGTTCTTGTCATGATTGATAATTGTTCATATGGGAGCAGTGTGTGAAAAAAATATTTGTTTCTTTGATGTACTCCTTGCATCTTTGGGTGCGACAGGCTCCGCATGGG
>JAKOOD010000724.1 GCA_022701635.1 Burkholderiaceae bacterium
CAGTACCAGGCGTCGCGCGACCTGATCAATGCGCGCATCCAGGCCGTGCTCGATCACGGCCAATACATCATGGGTCCCGAAGTGCGCGAACTGGAGGAAGCGCTGGCGCGCTACACCGGCGCGCGCCACTGCATCACCGTGGCGTCCGGCACCGAGGCGCTGCTGATCGCCCTGATGGCGCTCGGCGTCGGGCACGGCGACGAAGTCATCACCACCCCCTTCACCTTCATCGCCACCGCCGAAGTCATCGTGCTGCTGGGGGCGACGCCGGTGTTCGTCGACGTCGATCCGGCCACCTGCAACCTCGACGCCGCCCGGATCGAAGCCCATGTCACGCCGCGCACGCGCGCCATCATCCCGGTGTCGCTGTTCGGGCAGCCGGCCGACATGGACGAGATCAACACCGTGGCCGCGCGCCACGGCCTGCCGGTGATCGAGGACGGCGCCCAGAGCTTCGGCGCCTTCTACCGCGGCCGCAGGAGCGGCAACCTGTCCACGGTCGGCTGCACCAGCTTCTTCCCCAGCAAGCCGCTCGGCTGCTACGGCGACGGCGGCGCGCTATTCACCAGCGACGACGAGCTGGCCGGCGCCATGCGCGAGATCCGCGTGCACGGCCAGAGCCGGCGCTACGTCCATACCCGGGTCGGCGTCGGCGGCCGCATGGACACGCTGCAATGCGCGATCGTGCTGGCCAAGCTGCCGCTGTTCGACTGGGAACTGCAGCAGCGCCAGCGCGCCGCCGCCCGCTATGCGGAGCGGCTCGGCAGCCGGGTACGCCCGGTCGGCCGGCGCACCGACCGCAGCAGCGTCTACGCCCAGTACACCGTGGTGGTGGAGCGGCGCGAGGCCGTGCAGCATGCCCTGCAGGCCGCCGGCATCCCCACCGCGGTGCACTATCCGGTTCCGGTCCACCTGCAGCCGGCCTACGCCACCCTGTCGGCCGGCGGCGACTGCCCGACCGCGCGCATGCTCGCCGACAAGGTGCTGAGCCTGCCGATGGGGCCGTATCTCACGGATGCCGACATCGACCGCGTGTGCACGGTGCTGCTGGATGCCGTCGGCCACGAAGCGCCGGCCGCCCTGGTGCTCCCGGCCTGAGCCGCTCCCAACGCCCCACCCGGAACCTGTCATGGCCGCTATCGTCCACCTGACCTCCGCTCACCCGCGCTATGACACCCGCATCTTCGTGAAGCAGTGCCGCAGCCTGGCCGCGCTCGGCCACGCGGTGACACTGGTGGTCGCCGACGGGCTGGGCGACGCATGCGCCGATGGCGTGCGGGTGGTCGACGTCGGGCGCCTGGCGGGGCGCGCCAACCGGGTGCTGCGCACCACCCGCCGCGTGCTGCAGGCGGCGCGCCGGCTCGACGCCGACGTCTACCAGCTGCACGACCCGGAACTGGTGCCGGCCGGACTGCACCTGAAGCGCCTCGGCAAGACCGTGATCTTCGATTCCCACGAAGACGTGCCGGCGCAGCTGCTCGCCAAGCCCTACCTGAGCCCGCTGGCACGGCGCCTGCTGTCGGCCGGCTACGCCGCCTGCGAACGGCATGCCTACCGCCGCTTCGATGGCCTGGTCGCGGCCACGCCCTTCATCCGCGAGCGCCTGCGCCATCTGCATCCGAACACGGTCGACGTCAACAACTACCCGACACTGCAGGAATTCGATGCCGTGCCGGACTGGGACGGCAAGGTGGCCGAAGTCTGCTACGTCGGCAGCATATCGGCGATCCGCGGCATCCGCGAACTGGTGCGCGCCTGCGAACTGCTGCGCTCGCCGGCGCGGCTGTCGCTGGTCGGCAGCTTCGCCGAACCGGCACTGGCGCGCGAAGTGGCGTATTTTCCCGGCTGGAAGCGGGTCGACGCCCATGGCCATCTCGGCCGCGCCGGCGTGCAGGCGGCGATGCGGCGCGCGGTGGCCGGCCTGGTGACGCTGCATCCGGTGGTCAACTACCTCGATGCCTTGCCGGTCAAGATGTTCGAGTACATGGCGGCCGGGCTGCCGGTGATCGCCTCGCGCTTTCCGCTGTGGCAGGAAATCGTCGAAGGCAACGGCTGCGGCGTCTGCGTCGACCCCGGCAACCCGGCCGCGATCGCCGCCGCCATCGATCATTTCTGCCTGCATCCGCAGGTGGCGCGGCGCATGGGCGAGAACGGGCGGCGCGCGGTGCTTGCGCGCTACAACTGGCACAGCGAAGCCGGGAAGCTCGCCGGCCTGTACGACGGCCTGCTGGCGGCCCGCGCGCAGGCGGGGCACCCGGCCGCATCGGGCGCGCACCAGGCGTGCGGCTGATTCCCGACCACGAGACCTTCCGCGACCATGAATACCCTTTTCCGCCACGTCGATACCGTCCGCCAGATCCTCAAGCTGCCCGTGGCCGGCCTGTGCTTCGATTCGCGCATCGATCCGCACGACATCGACAAGACCTACCGCTATTTCACCAAACCGCATCCGCGCTACAAGGTCATCCGCAACAAGACGATCGGCGCGGCCCTGCTCGACCTCGGACGCTATGCCGACACGCCGGCCTACCTCGACGCCATCCAGGGCAAGAACCATGGCGCCTGGCACGCGCGGCGCGCCCGCAACCGCGGCTATGTCTGCCGCGAGATCGAGCGCAACGACCACGTCGACGACATCCATGCCATCAACACCTCGCTCGACGTGCGCCAGGGCCGGCGCATGGACCAGCACTACCTGGACAAGGTCACGCAGTTCGAGCGGCTCGGCCACTTCAGCTACTACGGCGTGCTGAACCCCGAAGGCAGGCTGGTGGCCTACGCCAACGTCGGCCACTACGGCAACTTCGACGCCTTTTCCCACCTGATCGGCGTGCGCAACAACGACGGCATCATGCACCTTCTGGTGGTCGAGGTCGCTTCGCGCCTGATCGAGAGCAAGCGGGTGCGCTACCTGATGTACGACACGTTTTTCGGCGCCCAGCCCGGCTTGCGCCAGTTCAAGCGGATCCTCGGCTTCCAGCCCTTTCGCGTGAAGTACAGCAAGCAATGAACACCTCGCTCCGTCCGCTGCCTACGCCGCCGCACGGCACCCCCCATCGCGCGCAGCGACGGTCGCTATTGCGGCGCCTGTATTCGCGCCTCTACGCCGACTACCTGATGCCGTCGCGCCTGGCCGAATACGAAAAGCTGCTGGTGCTGGCCGGCCAGGCCGGCTATGCCCAGCTGTCGGTGCGCGACTTCTACCGCGCCGTGCAGCGCAGCGACGGCGGCCCGGCCCGGGCGCTGGTGCACCGCCACGACATCGACAGCGACCTGCGCACGGCACGCAAGATGTTCGATCTCGAGGTCAGACATGGGGTGCGGGCCAGCTACTATTTCCGTCTGAGCACGCTCGACATCGGCTTCATGCGCGCGATCGAAGCCGCTGGCAGC
>JAKOOD010000022.1 GCA_022701635.1 Burkholderiaceae bacterium
GACAATGGCTTTCCACAGGGTATTGACTTATAATCCGAGCGCTTCGGAACCGGCGTCCGCCGCCGGCCGCCGCAACCTGCCCTTCCCTCCCCGATTGCCATTCTCATCGTGATCACTCCGGAAAACATCCATACCTTCATCATCAGCCTCCCCAAGGACAAGCATCGCCGCGCATACCTGGGCGGGCAGCTGGAAAAACTGAATATTCCCTACGCGGTACTGGAAGCCGTCAACGGCAAGGCCCTGTCCGCCGCGGAACTGGCGCTGGCCTACGATCCGAACAAGGCGGTTCGCTTGTTCAACCGCGAACTCTCGAAAGGCGAAATCGGCTGCACGCTCAGCCACGTCAGCATCTACCGGAAGATGGCAGCCGAGAATCTTCCACACGCGCTGGTGCTGGAAGACGATGCCAAGATCCTGGAAGACGACCTGGGGGCGACGCTGTCGAAGCTGGCGCAGCTGTACCCGGCCGACGTTCCGGTCGCCGTCATGCTGATCCATGTAAAGCGGGTCGATGCCAATTCCCGCGTCCAGCTGGATGCCCAGCACGACGTATACGACGCCTACCGCGGCGTACACACGCACGGTTATTTCATTACCAGGGCAGCTGCGGAAATTCTTGCGCAGAAGCTTTATCCGGCGTATGTCGTTGCCGACAAATGGGAATATTTCCAGGAGAATTTCATTGACGTGAAATGCCTGGTGCCCTATCCGGTGGGGCTGACCGAGGCTGCGCAAGCGTCCAGCATCGAAGCCATGGGCGTGCGCGAGAAAAAACTCACCGACAGCCGCAATTACAGCTATTACTTGAGAAAGATGGCCAGGCAACTGGTACATCTGGTGCGCGCCCGTCCTTTCATCCGCATCGAACACAAGGGCCGCTCCGAACTGGACCCGCTGTAGCTCTGTCACCAAATGTATTGAATTGTCGTACAGGTCACATATTGTTCGCCGAGTCTGGCCGCTCTTATAAAATACCCGCCGGAGGTGACAATCATGTATCGCGTATTGCTGGTGGAAGACGATCCGCGCCTGGCGGAACTGGTGACGGAATATTTGTCCGGCTATGAATTCACGGTCGAACTGGCGACGCGCGGCGACCTCGCGCTCGACAGCTTCAAGGCCGGCAAGCCCGACATCGTCGTGCTCGACCTGATGCTGCCCGGCATGGACGGAATGGTCGTGTGTCGCCAGATCCGCGACATCTCCGAGGTGCCGATCCTGATCCTGACCGCGCGCGAAGACACTTATGACGAAGTGTCGGGCCTGGAACAGGGCGCGGACGACTTCGTCAACAAGCCGGTCCAGCCGCGCGTCCTGCTGGCACGCCTGCGCGCCCTGCTGCGCCGCTCCCAGCCCAAGGCCGTCGGCGACAGCCGCGTGCTCGAGTTCGGCGCGCTGCGCATCGTCACCACCGACCGCAGCGTCAGCTGGCGCGGCGAGCCCTGTGTGCTCAGCAATACCGAATACAAGCTGCTGCTGGTACTGGCCGAGGCCGCTGGGCGCGTGCTGTCGCGCGACGAGCTGCTGAAGAAAATGCGCGGCATCGAATTCGACGGACTGGACCGCAGCATCGACAACAGCATCTCCAAGCTGCGGCGCAAGTTCGACGATACGGTGTCGGAAAAGATCAAGACGGTGTGGGGCGAGGGTTATCTGTTTTCGCCTTCGGCCTGGAATTGAAATCGGCGTGGAATCGAACGGCAACTGGAGCAATGGAGCAACCGTCATTCCTGTGAAAGCGGGGATCCATGCTGGGCTATCGACAGCCGTCTTCTCGAAACACGACTGCACTTTGAAATAAGCGAGTTCGGTCATTCAATACGGGTTTCCGCCTTCGCGGGAACGACGGTAAGGTATCGACTTACCTCAGCGCCAGCATCACTCGAACACCGGCAAAATCGCCAGCGGCACCGTGTCCGTCAGTACCTGCCCGCGCTCGCTCCCGAAGCGGTAGATCACGGTCGGCAAACCCTGCTCGGCCACGCCCGGCGCCGCCGGCAGCACCTCGTCGGTCCCGCCCTCGCGCCGCCAGTGCGCCCCACTATCGCCTTTTTTGCCGAACACGAAGCGCGTGCCGACGCACTGGCGGCTGCGCTGCGATGCGTCGACGTAGCGCGCGAAGCCGAGCGCCTGGCCGCAGGCGCTGCGCAGGTCGGCGCTGTCGTAGACGCCGTCGGCGCGGGTGGCGATGCTGACCTGGGGCCGCAGCGTGAACGGGATGCCCTTGCGGTTCAGCACCAGCGCCGCATTGTCGTCGTAGGCCGCTTTCTGCAGCGGCAGAGCGGTGCGCCCGAGCGGATCGAGCGGCAGGTGCAGCTGGGTGGTCTTGCCGGCCAGCGTCAGCTGCAGGCCGTCGGCGGGGACGGCAGCGCCGCGCGGCAGCACTTGCAGCTGGCTCTGCAGGAAGTGCTTGGGGCCGCCGTATTTCTCGAACACGACCATGGCGCGATAGGCGTCGCGGTAGCTGGCCCACTCGCCGTCCTGCAATTGCGCCCGTGCCTGGCCGGCCGCCAGCAGCAGCGGCAGCGCGGCGGCAGCGACGGTAGCGAGGGAAAGCCGTACGGTGCGCATCGTCAGAAGCGGTAAGCGATGGCGGCCGAGACCGTCACATTGGTGGGCCGCTCGACGAGCGGGCTGTTGGCGGCGTCGCCCAGCAGGCGCTTGACCTGCACATTCGACGTCAGCATCCACGACGGCGACCAGGCCCAGGTCCAGCGCGCGCCGACGTGGACGTCCTGCAGGCCGCCGCCCGGCCGGTAATAAGCAAAACGGCTGCGCTCAGCTTCCGCCTGCGTCACGCCGAACCAGGTGGCATTGTCCTTGCGGTTGACCAGGGTCAGGCCTGCTGCCAGCGACAGGGTGTGATGCTCGGCGATCGGGGCGGCCAGGCGCTGCACGCCCAGCTGCACGCGCACGCCGTCGTGGTCCCTGCCGGAACCGGCCAGCGCGGACCCGGTGAGGCGCCAGTTGGGCGCCAGGTAATAGTTGGCGAAGGCGCCGGCCTGCAGGCGCGTAGCGATCTCGTCCATGCCCCCGAGGCGCTGGCCGCTCAGCATCAGCTGTCTTTGGATGGGATTGACGAGCACGAAGCTGGTGGTCTCGACGACGCTGCCGATGCCGTTGCCGCTACCGCGTTCGTCGCGGCCCGGCAACACCGCCAGCAGCGGACCGAACTCGAACGTCGGCGAAT
>JAKOOD010000027.1 GCA_022701635.1 Burkholderiaceae bacterium
GTACTGCAGGATGGTCGAGTAGGCACTGCTGAGCTGTTCGACGGTTTCGAAGCGGCCCGGCAGGCTCAGGGTTTCGCTGGCCTGGGCATCCTTCAATTCCTTGGCCGTGACCGGACGCGGACCCGTGATGTCCTTGTACTCGCGCGCCAGTTCACGCAGCGAGTCCGCGGTCTTGTCGGTCTGGACCGGCGAGGCGCTCATATAAAGTCGCTGGCCCAGCGCCGACACCATCGACGCGTTCATGCCGTACGACCAGTGCTTGTCCTCGCGCAGGTTCATGTTCATGCGCGAGTTGAAGGTGCCGCCGAGCACGTCGTTCATCAGGGTCAGCGGGATCGCATCCGGCGAATTGCGCGGCGGCGCCAGCTGGGCACCGACGATGTCGCTCTGCAGCGCGCCCGGACGGTCGATCAGGTAGACCACGGTCTTGGCAGGCTGGGCGACGGTGGCCAGGTTCTTCTTCGGTACCTCGCCGGCCTGCCAGCCGCCGAAGGCTTTTTCCAGCAGCGGCTTGATCTCAGCCAGCGTGGTGTCGCCGACCACCAGCAGCGTCGCATTATTCGGACGGAACCAGGTCTGGTGGTAGCGCTGCAGGTCGGCGCGGGTCATGCGCTCGACCGCCGCTTCGGTCCCGCTGCCGGTCAGCGGCAGGGAATAGGCATGGCCGGGACCGTACAGCAGTTCGGGCAGCACGCGCATGGCGATCGCGCGCGGCACCGTCTTTTCGCGCGCGATCGCGGCCAGGCGGTCCTTGCGCAGGCGTTCGAAATCGGCGGCCGGGAAGGCCGGGTGCAGCACCACGTCGGCGTACAGGTCGAGCGAACGCGACAGTGTCGGCTTGAGCAGGTTCATGGTGACGAAGCCGCCATCCAGGTTGCTGCCGGTGCCGAAGGTGGCGCCCAGCGCTTCCAGTTCGCGGCTGATCTCCAGCGACGAGCGCTCGTTTTTACCTGATTTGGTCCCCTCTTCCAGCATGCGCAGAGTCAGGCTCGCCAGGCCCGGCAATTCCTTCGAGTCGGATGCGTAGCCGCCGTCCAGCATCAGCGACAGGTTCACCACCGGCGCCGCATGGCTTTCGGCCAGCACCACTTTCAAGCCGTTGGACAGGGTGACCGACTGCATCGGCGGCAGGCGCAAGGTTTCCGGATGGCCGAGCGGGGCGCCCTTGCTGCGGTCGAGCTTGGTCGTTTCGGCGCTCAGGCCGGTCGGGAAGGGATTCACCTGCAAGACGTAGTCGCCGTCGCTCAGCCAGTCGACCATGGCCTGGCGCACCTGGGCCGGCGTCGCCGCCTTGATGCGCTGCAGATAGGTTTTATAGCAGTCCGGGTTGCCGGTGAAGGTGGTGCAGCTGGCCAGCAGGTCGCTCTTGCCGCCGAAGCCGCCGACGCGCTCGACCACGCGGGTAAACTCGGCCAGGATGCCGGTCTTGGCCAGGCGCAATTCCTCGTCGGTCGGGCCGCGCTTCATCAGCGCGCGCAATTCCTCGTCGGCCACGCTTTCCATGCGGGCGACGTCGGCGCCGGGCCGCGCGGTCAGCGTCAGGTCGAACTGGCCGCCGATTTCGCTGGTGCCGTCGGACGCATTGGCCGAGGTCGCCAGCTGGTCCTTGACCACCAGGCGCTGGTACAGGCGCGAGGTCTTGCCGCCGCCGAGCACGCGCGCCGCCAGGTCGAGCAAAGGCTCTTCCGGCGTATTCGCGCCCGGCACGTTCCAGGTGCGGTAGATACGCGCCTGCGGTACGCGGTCCTGCAGCGTGCCGCGATGGGTACCGCTGCGCTTGGCGATCCATTCGCGCTGCTTGACCACCGGCGGGCCGGGCGGGATGTCGCCATAGTATTTCTCGACCTTCTCGCGCGCCTGCTGCGGCGTGATGTCGCCGGCCAGCACCAGCACCACGTTGCTCGGACCGTAGTTGGTCTTGAACCAGTCGGTGACGTCCGTCATCGAGGCGGCGTCGAGGTCGGCCATGGAACCGATCACGGTCCAGGAATACGGGTGGTTGGCCGGATAGGTGTTCTCGACGATGGTCTGGTAGACCAGGCCATACGGCTGGTTCTCGCCCTGGCGCTTTTCGTTCTGCACCACGCCGCGCTGCAGGTCGAGTTTTTTCTGGTCGAGCACGCCGAGCAGGTGGCCCATGCGGTCGCTCTCGGCAAACAGCGCATAGTCCAGCATCGAGGTCGGCACGGTCTCGAAATAATTGGTGCGGTCCTGGTTCGTGGTCCCGTTCAGGTCGGTGGAGCCGATGCTTTGCAGGGCCGAGATAAAGGTTTCATTGAAGTTGCTGCTGCCCGAAAACATCAGGTGCTCGAACAGGTGGGCGAAGCCGGTCTTGCCCAGCTTTTCATTCTTGGAACCGACGTGGTACCACGTATTCACAGCCACCACCGGCGCCTTGTGGTCTTCGTGCACCAGCACCGTCAAGCCATTTTTCAGCACGAACTTGGTGTAGGGGATGTCCGGGATCGGAATCTCGGCCGGCGCGGCCAGGGCCGCCGCCTTGGCCGGTGCTGCCTGTACCGGCCAGGCAATGGAGACAGCGGCGACGACCGGCGCCAGCGCCAGGGTCAACGAACGTTTGCTGATACGCATTCTTTTCCTTTGTCCGCTACGCCCGGCGGCAAATGCCGATATATATATGCATACGCATGCGGTGGCGTGTGCCCGCATCCGGCGACCAAATATTCTATGACAGGAAGACAATGCTGTGTTCAAGAAACATTTCATTTCCGTGTCGTCCTAGGCCGACAGGCAGCTTGGCGATCCTCTTTCTGCACGTTTTACGCATGAGGCGTATCATGAAGTGCTCGCAAACAGCGTAAGGAATGCCTCATGAACCAGCGACGCTCCTTTCTGAAAAGCTCTGCCGTATTGGCATCGGTCCTGGCTGCACCGGCAGTCAAAGCCGCCTCGAAGACGGCACCGGTCGTCGCACCGGCCGCGGCGGTACCGAACGAACGCATCGTGCGTCTCTACAATACCCACACCGGGGAAAGCCTGCGCAGCATCTTCTGGGCCGAAGGCAAGTTCATTCCGGACGCGCTGCAGGACATCAACAAGCTGCTGCGCGACCATCGCAACAACAAGATTTCCGCCATCGATCCGCAGCTGCTGGTACTGCTGGACAAGGTGAGCGCCCAGTTCGGCGACCACCCGACCGTGCACATCATCTCGGGCTACCGCTCGCCGGAAAGCAATGCCAAGCTGCACGCGAACACCAACGGCGTGGCCAAGCATAGCCTGCACATGGAAGGCCAGG
>JAKOOD010000028.1 GCA_022701635.1 Burkholderiaceae bacterium
CCGCTGTTCAACGTCGACGGCAGCGTGCGCAAGTGGGTCGGCATGAACATCGAGGCCGGGGCCGGCGTGGCTGGCGGCACATCGGCGCCGGCCGTGGCAAAATCGCTTCAACCCGACAGGAGCTGACGATGCGACGACGCACCATGATGATTGCTGCCATGCTGGCGGCCGTAATGGCGGCAAGCGGGGCCTATGGAGAAGAAACGATGAACGTGCATACCAGCCTGAGCGTGGACGCCAGGCACGAGAAGGTGCTGGTCACCTTCAAGATCGAGAACCGCGCCGAGCGCCGCGTCTGGCTGCCGCGCGCGATCGCGTCGGCCGACGGCCTGACCGGCCAGCTGTTCGAGGTGCATGCGCTACCCGGCGGCGAAGAAGTGCCCTACGTCGGGCCGTGGGTCAGGCGCGGCCCGCAGACGGCGGCCGACTTCTTCGAGCTGGCGCCGCATTCGGCGCACACGCACACCATCGACATCACGCCGTTCTACGACTTCAAGCCGGGGCAGCACAGCTACGAGATCCGTTATGCGGGCGAGGCGCTGGGCGACGTCAAGCAGCTGGAGGCGACCAGCGCACTGCAGACCGAGACGGTGCGTTTCAGCCACGCCGCCCCGTCCAAGGTAGAACAATAGCCGGGGCAACCCTGGCGCATGGCCTGGTACGGCGTGTTCTCGCCGACGTACTCGTGCGCATTGGCGTTGTCGATGGCGCGCTGCGGATTGCCCGCCGTCAGCGCCGGCGCCGCCTGCGCCATCGATGCCAGCGCAGCCACGGCGGCCAATGCGGCCGCAGCCCTTCGTTTGCCGACCAGGTCGACCTCCTGTCGCAGGATGAACGAATTCCCGTTGTAGAAGGCTTCGCATACCCTATAATTGCCTTTTAGAAATAATTCTCGCTCCATTCCAGTTCACCAAACTTGCTGGTGCTGCAAGGCGACAACAGTCCTGACTGTTGGTTGCAAAGATTGCTCGATGCAGATGCAATAAATGGATAGAATGCAAAGATGCAGAACGCTAACAAATCTTTCGCATAAGAATCCACCAGTTTCCATGAGCATCGCGCCTGGCCAAGCACGCAGGCGCCATCGTTGCCAGGCTTCGACTGTCGGATTCGCCCATCCGAGCGTACAACGCTCGACGACATGACCCTGCCGCCGTGCTGGCGCGGCGCCAACCTGGTTACGATTTTGAACAACGATGCAGAAGGCGGCTACGAGCCGGCCAGCGGTATCAGTACAACGGTGGCCCACACGATGGCCGGCACGGTGCTGCAATACCAGAACTACCTTGAACAAGTGATTGGTGGCATGCCGGCCGGCCTGATCGTGGTCGACGCCGCACGCCGCGTGCTCTCGATCAACCGCAGCATGAGCGAGATGCTGGGCGTGCCGGATGCGCTCATCGCTGCCCGTCCGGCGCTGGAAACGCTGGTTCCCAGCACCGAGCTGGTGCTGCGCATGGCGACCGCCCTGGCCAGCGGCGAGCCGCAGGACGGCGTGCCGGTCGCGCTCGACGGCACGGCAGGCGACGGCGGCCAGCCGCGCTGGCTCGAATTCAACATCCGGCGCACGCGCCAGGCCGGTGGCGACCTGCTGCTGCTGATCGGCCAGGACGTGACCTTCCGCCGCCAGGCGCGCATGCGCCTGCAGGAAAGCGAAGCGTTTTTCCGGCTGACCTTCAGCCAGGCCGCGATCGGCATCGCGCTGCTGTCGCGCGAGGGGCGCTTCCTGCGCGTGAACCGCAAGCTGTCCGACATCGTCGGCTACAGCGAGATCGAACTGTTCCAGCGCTTCTTCCACCAGGTCACGCATACCGACGACCTGCCCGAGGACAGCGCCATCATGGCCACCCTGGCAGCCGGCGAGATCGGCGACTTCCAGCGCGAGACGCGCTACGTGCGCAAGGACGGGCGCATCGTCTGGGTGGCGCTGAGCGCGTCGACGATGCGCGACGCGGCGTCCGGCCAGCTGCGCCTGATCCTGGCGGTCGAGGACATCTCGCGCCGCAAGGAAGCCGAGGCGGCGCTGCTGCGCATGGCCAACCACGACGCGCTGACCGGGCTGCCCAACCGTGCGCTGCTGCAGGACCGCCTGACCCAGGCCGTGTGCAAGGCCCAGCGTTCCGGGCGCGAAGTGGGCGTGATGTTCATCGACCTCGACCGCTTCAAGCACATCAACGACAGCCTCGGGCACGAGGCCGGCGACCAGCTGATCATCGAGATCGCGCGCCGCCTGGCCGGCAGCCTGCGCGAGAGCGACACCGTGGCGCGCCAGGGCGGCGACGAGTTCGTGGTGGTGCTGGACGACCTGGCGGCGCCGGAAGACGCGGCGCTGGTGGCGCAGAAGGTGCTCGACCGCCTGTTCCAGCCGCTGGTGCTGTGCGGACAGGAAGTGTTCCCCACCGGGAGCATCGGTATCGCCATGTACCCGCGTGACGGCGAGGACAGCGCCGCGCTGCTGAAGGCGGCCGACAGCGCGATGTACCGCGCCAAGGCGATCGGCGGCAACCACTATCACTTCTATGCCGCCGACATGGGCATCCAGACCCAGGCCCACCTGCGTCTCGAGACCGGGCTGCAGCGCGCCCTGCTGCGCGACGAGTTCGTGCTGCATTACCAGCCGCAGGTGGAGACCGCCAGCGGCCGCATCGTCGGCCTGGAAGCGCTGCTGCGCTGGCAGCCGCAGGGCGCGGCGCTGGTGGCGCCGTCCGACTTCATCGCGCTGGCCGAGGAGACCGGCCTGATCGTGCCGATCGGGGAATGGGTATTGATGACGGCGCTGCGCCAGCAGGCCAAGTTGGCGCGCCGGGGCCTTGCGCCGCTGCGCATGAGCGTCAACATGTCGGCGCGCCAGTTCCGCCAGCCGGACCTGGCCGGCCGCGTCGCGCGCCTGCTGGCGGAGGCCGGCTGCGAAGCGTCCTGCCTGACGCTGGAGATCACCGAGAGCGTACTGATGGACAATCCGGCCGCCGCCGAGACCATGGCGCACCTGGCGGCGATGGGCGTGCAGCTGGCGATCGACGATTTCGGGACCGGCTATTCGAGCCTGTCCTCGCTGCGCCGCTTCCCGATCCACAGCCTCAAGATCGACCGTTCTTTCGTCGCCGGCATCGGCGGCGACGCCCATCTCGACAATGCCGCCATCGTCACCGCCGTGATCGCGCTGGCGCGCTCGATGAAGCTGGACGTGATCGCCGAGGGCGTCGAAACCGCCGGCCAGGAAGCCTTCCTCGGCGCCCACGGCTGCCACCAGATGCAGGGTTACCGCTTCAGCCGGCCGCTGGCCGCGCCCGACCTCGAGCCGCTGCTGCATGCCCAGCTCGAGGACGCGGTGGCATGAGGCCAGACCTGCGCCTGCCGCTGGGACCGCCGGCGCTGCTGGTCTGCCTGCTGGCCGCCCTCATGGCCTGGCTGGTGCGCGTCGGCGGCGCGCTGCTGCCGTGGGCGCCGCGCTGGTACGTGCCGGTGCATACCGTGCTCGAAGTGTTCTCGGTGGCGGTCACGGTACTGGCCTTTTCCACCGGCTGGCACGGCACCGGCCGCCAGATCCCGGTACGGGTGGCGTTGCTGGCGCCGGTGGCGCTGGCGATCGGCCTGTTCGACGTCGGGCACCTGCTGCTGGCGTGCGGACTGCCGGGCATGCCCGGCGCCGCGACCGATGCCGGCGGCTCCGTGTTTTCGCTGCTGTCGCGGACCCTGGGCACGCTGGCGCTGTTCACGGCCGCGCTGATGCCGCGCGAGCGCGTGGTCGCGCGGCGGGCGCGTACGCTGGCGCTGCTGGCCGGGCTGGTTGCGACGGCCGCCGGGTACTGGCTGGCGCTCGATGCGCAGCCGCTGCTGCGCGCGGTGCGGGTACCGGGGCAGGGGCCGACGCCATTCAAGATCGGCTGGGAAGCCGTCCTCATCGCCATCAACCTGGTGGCCGCAGTGCTGCTCGCGGCGCGCGCGCGCGACAGCTGGCTGCGCACCGACCGCTACCTGGCGGCGGCGGCCGCGGCAATGGCCCTGGGCGGCTTCGGCTTTGCCTTGTGCGGGCAGCACAACGACGTGCTGTTCCTGAGCGGCCATGTCTATAAACTGGTCGCCTACCTGTTCCTGTACGGCGCGGTCCACGTGGCGGCGGTGCAGGCGCCTTATCTACGCCTGATGCGTTCGGAGCGCTCGCTGCTGGAGAGCGAGAACAAGTTCCGCAGCCTGATGGAATGCGCGCCGGACGCGATCCTGCTGGCCACTGCGGACGGGCGCGTCGCGATGATGAACGCGCGCGCCGAAGAGCTGTTCGGGGTCGCGCGCGCGGCTGCCGCCGGCATGGCGCTCGAGGTGCTGGTGCCGATGGGTAGTGCGGCGCACGGCGAGACCGAATGCCGGCGCCTGCACGGCGCGCCGTTCCCGGCCGAGGTGCGCCGCGCCGCCACCCCGGCCGGCCAGCACATCGCCATCGTGCGCGACGTGTCCGAGCGCCGCGGCCTGGAGCGCGCGCTGCTGCAGCAGCTGACCTACGACGCCCTGACCGGGCTGCCGAACCGGCGCCGCATCCTGGAGACCCTGGACGAGGCCACGCTGGCGGCGCGCCAGGACGGGCGCACGCTGGCGGTGCTGGTGTTCGACCTGAACGCCTTCCGCAAGATCAACAGCGGCTACGGCTGGTCCGGCGGCGACGAAGTGCTGCGCGAATGCGTGGCGCGCCTGTCGCGCCAGCTGCGCATCGGCGATACCCTGGCGCGCCAGGGCGGCAACGAATTCATCGTGGTGCAGAAGCATTCGGGACGCGCGGAGGCGCTGGCGCTGGGCGAGAGCCTGCTGGGCGGCATGCGCGAACCCTTCGTGCTGGGCGGCCAGCACGTGTTCCTGTCGGCCAGCGTCGGCATCGCGCTGCTGCCGGCGGATGCGGGCCCGTTGTCGTCGACCGAGCTGTTGCAGTCGGCCCAGCTGGCGATGAGCGGCGCCCGCGCCGACGGTCCGGGACGCCTGCGTTTCCACACCGACGAGATGGCGCGCGTGATCCGCGAGCGCGTCGAGCTGGAAACGCTGCTGCGCCATGCGATGGTGCGCGGCCAGCTGACCCTGCAGTACCAGCCGCGCATCAGCCTGACGGATCCGGCGGCCGCCACGCGCATGGTCGGGATCGAGGCGCTGGTGCGTTGGCGCCATCCGACGCTGGGCCTGGTGCCGCCGGCCTACTTCATTCCGCTGGCCGAGGAGACCGGCCTGATCGTGGAACTCGACATGTGGGTGCTGCGCGAAGCCTGCACCCGTGTTGCGCGCTGGCGCGCCGCGGGGCTGGCGCCGGGCCGGGTCTCGGTGAACCTGTCGGCGCGCCAGTTCCAGCAGGCCGGCCTGGCGCAGCGGGTACGCCGCGTGCTGGAAGACAGCGGCCTGCATCCGGGCTGCCTGGAACTCGAAATCACGGAAAGCACGGTGATGCGCGACACCGAGGAAGCGGCCGAGGTGCTGCGTTCGCTGAAGGCGCTCGGGGTGGCGCTGTCGATCGACGACTTCGGCACCGGGTACTCGTCGCTGAGCTACCTGAAGCGCTTCCCGATCGACGTGCTGAAGATCGACCGTTCGTTCGTCAAGGACGTGGCCGAGGATCCGAACGGGGCGGCGATCACGCGCGCGATCATCGCGCTGGCGCACGGCTTGAACCTGGACGCGGTGGCGGAAGGGGTGGAGACCGCGGCGCAGGCAGAATTCCTGCGCGACAACGGCTGCGACGAGATCCAGGGGTATTATTTCAGCCCGCCGGTGTGGCCGGAGCAGCTGGAGGCAATGATGGCGGACGATTATTTCAGTTCGCCGGCATCATCGAAACAACCCGCCATGTAGGGTGGGCACCCCGTGCCCACGCGCAACCGCGATGTAGGGTGGGCACCCCGTGCCCACGCCTGACGCCTGCAAGCAGTTGGCTGTTCGAGCGTTACGCGTGGGCTCGGGGAGCCCACCCTACGCGACGTCCATCCACGGCGTCAACCGACCACGAAGCGGCGCGACGGCCCGGTCGCCAGCGTCTGCCCGCTGGCCCCGTACACGCCGCCGGTACCGGCACCGCTGCTGCCGCGCAGGGCATTCAGCACGCCGGTCGTATTCGCCAGCTGCTTGTTGAGCAGCATGCCGTTCACGCGGTTCAGCTCCTTGGCCTGGCGCGTCAGGTCCAGCAGGCGATCCCAATCGGCGCGCGCGCCACCGTTGCCGCCGACGGCCAGCCAGGGTTCCATGCCGGCTTCGCCGGCTGCGAAACCGGCGGCGGCCAGCGCCTTGTGGCGCAGCAGCGAGCGGGCGCCCAGTTGCTGGGCCAGCTTCAGTTTTTCGGGGGTGAGGGTGGCGAGGCCATCGGCATCCGCACTGACCAGCAGCTGCTGTTCCTGTTTCATGACTTCCACGATGGAAGCGATCAGTTGCTGTTCGTCGCGCAGGGTAGCGCCGGGTGATGCGATGGCCATAAGTTTATTTACTGTTTGCGGGAGTGCAGCAGGCCGCGCACCGTTTCCAGCAGGCCGTCCGCCACTTTCTCCGAGTTCACTTGAAATTGGCCATCCGCGATGGCCGCCTTGATGCGTTCTACTTTCTTGGTGTCAAACACCTGGTTTGCACTGCCGGTCGCCGCCAGCGCCTGTCCTTGCGAAGACAGGCGCACGGTCTCGGTGGCGGCAGCGCCGGTCGCGCCCGTGGCCGCAGCCGCGGTGTCGCTGGCCCTGGCATTCGTGGCCGGCGTGGTGGGGGCCGGAATGCCTGCATTGCCTTTGAGTGTATCGTTGATTTTCACAGCATCATCCTTCACAGGTCGGAGCCGAACGTCCGGGATCTGCTGTCGTTATCGGAAGGTCTACCGAAAACTTTAGGCGCGCTGGAAATCGGATCAAAACGCCACTTCGACCATGCCCCCGGCTTTCGCCGTACCGCTGACCACCGAACCGCCCGCCGTGCGCACCTGCACCACCTGGCCTTCGCCGGCATTGCCGATGGCCTTCCCTTCGCCCGACACCGAAAAACCGCTGCCGTTCGACACCAGCCGTACCGCCTGGCCCTGCTGCACCACCGGCCGGCTGCGCAAGCCGTCCAGGCGCAGCGGCGTGCCGGCCGCCAGCGAGACCGTCGGCGTGCGCCCGATGGCCTGCGCCATGTCGGTGACGATGCCGTTCGGCATGGCGGCGATGTCGCCTTTCACCAACACCAGCTGGCCCTGTTCGATCGGCTGGCCCTGCGCCAGCGGCAGCGCGGCCGCCACGTACTCGGCCTTGACGTTGACCTGGGCCTGTACGAAGAGGGTCCAGTTCGACGGCGCGCCGCAGCGGATGCCGACCGTGGTCTTGCCCCAGGCGCGTGCGCCCGGCTGCAGGAAGGCTTCCGGAACCGGGCAGGCGGCCAGCGCGGTGCGCGGGTCGATCGCGCCGACCTTGACGCTCACCTCGCCGGGCAGGCCGGCGGTTTCGGTTTTCAGGAACTGTTCGGCGACCGTGCGCAGGGCAGCCAGGTTCTGGCGGCCCGCCGGCGTCTGCGTTTGTGCGGCAGCCAGCTGGGACACCAGCACCAGCGCAACACTCATAAGAATGCGTTTCATGGGATCCAAAGGAAAGTGGATTTCTTCAACGCTGCCATCTTAGGCCGGTTGATTCCACAGTGAAACTTCGAATAGCCCGGTTTTGCCACCCCTTATTGCCCGATTGAAAGAGCCAACAGGTCCGTATGATCCATCCTGTTCAAGCAAAATTGCTCTACGGTAATCCAAGGAGTCACACATGATCGGCAAACTCGACGACTATCTGCGTTTCAATGAAACCGCGCTGAGCCTGCGTGCCCAGCGCCAGGAATTGCTGGCGTCGAACATCGCCAACGCGGACACGCCCAACTATAAAGCGCGCGACATCGATTTTTCGAGCGCGCTGCAGGGCGCCCTGGCCCGCGCCGGCGGGAGCGCCGCCAGCCCGCTGGCGACCACCAATGCCGCCCACATCGGCGCCGCGGCGGACGGCAAGACGCTGGCCGACGGCACCCCGGTCCTGTACCGCGGCGTGACCCAGGGCGCGGTCGACGGCAACACGGTCGAGATGGATACCGAACGCACCCAGTTTGCCGACAACGGCCTGCGCTACGAGGCCGGCATCAGCATGATCAACCACCAGATCCGCGACTTGATGGCGGCGATCCAGGGAGGCCAGTAATGTCGCTCTTTAATGTCTTCAATGTCGCCGGCTCGGCGATGACGGCCCAGTCGCAGCGCCTGAACACCACCGCCAGCAACCTGGCCAACGCCGACAGTGCGACCAGCGCCAGCGGCGAAGCCTACCGCGCCAAGCAGGTCGTGTTCGAAGCGGTGCCGGTCGCCGCCGGCGCCACCGCCGTCAAGGTGCGCGAAGTGGTCGAGGACCCGTCGCCGCTGAAGCAGATGTACGACCCCAAGAATCCCCTGGCAGACGACAAGGGCTATGTCTCGATGCCCAACGTGAACGTGGTCGACGAGATGGTCAACATGCTGTCGGCTTCGCGTTCCTACCAGAACAACGTCGAAACCATGAACGCAGCCAAGACCATGCTGTTGAAAACCCTGACCATCGGCCAGTAATCCCTCACTTATCCTTCTTTCCATGGCTACCGTAAATTCCACCACCGGCTCCCCGACGACCATCAACAACCTGATGTCGACCATGAACACGCAGAAGGCCGGCGCGACCGGCACCGACAGCGTCAAGGCCGACACCGACAAGTTCATGACCCTGCTGGTGACCCAGCTGCAGAACCAGGATCCGATGAACCCGATGGACAATTCGCAGATGACCAGCCAGCTGGCCCAGCTGCAGACCGTCACCGGCGTGAACAAGCTGAACGACACGCTGGAATCGCTGAAGGCCAGCTACCAGAGTTCGGAATCGATTTCGGCCACCAACCTGATCGGCCACGGCGTGCTGGTCGAAGGCAATGGCGTGGCGCTGTCCAGCAGCAAGGGCATCCTCGGCGTGGAACTCGGCAGCGATGCCGACGCCGTGCAGGTGGTGATTACCGACAGCAAGGGCAAGACGGTACAGACCATGGACCTGGGCGCGCAAAAGGCGGGCATCCTCCCGCTGGCCTGGGACGGCGTGCCGGATGCGTCGAACCTCGACAGCAGCGGCAAGCCGGTGACGCTGGCCGACGGCAGCTACAAATTCACGGTGACGGCGACCGCCGGCGGCCAGCCCCTGACCGGCGTCAAGGGCCTGCAGTTCGACAGCGTTGCCAGCGTGACCACCGGCGGCACCGACGGCGTCAAGCTGAACCTGCCTTCGAAGGGCGCGGTCAGCATGGCCGACGTCAAGCAAGTCCTGTAAGCGGCACGCTTACATCCGTCCTATTTCATACGAATATTCAGGAGTAAAGCATGTCTTTCCAACAGGGCCTGAGCGGCTTGAACGGCGCCGCCAAATCGCTGGACGTCATCGGTAACAACATCGCCAACTCGAGCACGGTCGGCTTCAAGGGCTCGACCACCGAATTCGCCGACGTCTACGCGCGTTCGCTGAACGGCGCCGGCGGCAACCAGGCCGGTATCGGCGTGGCCGTGGCCGGCATCGCCCAGCAGTTCACCCAGGGTAACATCGAGACCTCGAACAACCCGCTCGACATCGCCATCAACGGCGCCGGCTTCTTCCGCACCCAAAGCTCGGGCCTGACCCAGTACACCCGCAACGGCCAGTTCTCGCTCGACAAGAACGGCTTCATCGTGACCCCGCAGGGCGCCAACCTGACCGGCTACGGCGTCGGCAACAGCGGCCAGATCCTGGCCGGCACCCCGCAGCCGCTGCAGATCAACACCGCCGACATCAAGCCGGTCGCCACCACCAAGGTCGACACCTCGATCAACCTCGATTCGCGCGAAAGCCCGCCGGCCAACTACCCGTTCAGCGCGACCGACCCGACCACCTACAACAAGCAGGTCCCGATCGACGTCTATGACACCCTGGGCAATGCCCACGTGATGTCGATGTACTACGTCAAGAACGCCGAAACCGGCAGCTGGGACGTGTACGTCGGCAGCGACGGCACCGAAATGACCAACACCGACGTCGCCGGCGCCAGCCAGGCGGACGCCACCGCGGTCGCCGCGCGCGCCGGCTGGACCGCCGCCACCAAGGCGGTGCCGGCCGACGCCGCCGCCGTCAGCAGCGCGCTGGCCGACTACGCCAGCAAGTCGGCCAACGCGGTGGTCGCCGCCGCCACCGCCGCCGGCGCCAGCCAGGCCACCCTCGACGCCATCCGCGCCGCCGCCACCAGCGCCGGCGGCACGCCGGGCTACACCCCGGAAAAGGTCGATGCCGATATCGCCGCCGCGGTCCAGGTGCCGTCGGTCCCGGTCGGCACGCTGCGCTTCGACTCGAACGGCGCGCTGTCGGCCTCGCTGATGGCTCCGCAGACGCTGCCGCTGACCCTGAACTTCCCGGTCTACCCGGCCACCGGCGCCCGCGAAACCATCCCGATCAAGCTCGGCTTCAACGGCAGCACCCAGTACGGCGCCGACACCAGCGAAAAGAAAACCACCCAGGACGGCTACACCGCCGGCCACCTGCAGCGCTTCTCGGCCGGCCAGGACGGCATCCTGCTGGGCCAGTACAGCAACGGCCAGACCAAGCCGCTGGGCCAGATCGTGCTGGCCAACTTCACCAACCCGAACGGCCTGGAACCGCTGGGCAACAACGCCTGGGCCGAAACCTCGGCCTCGGGCGGCCCGATGGTCGGCACGCCGAATACCGGCAGCCTGGGCGAACTGCAGTCGTCGTCGGTGGAAAGCTCGAACGTCGACATGACGGCCGAGCTGGTGAACATGATCACGGCGCAGCGCGTGTATCAGGCGAACGCGCAGACGATCAAGACGCAGGACCAGGTGCTGCAGACGCTGGTGAGTTTGCGTTGATGCAGTAAAAGCCGTCGCATTACCCCCAATGCGTCATTCCCGCGCAGGCGGGAATCCAAGTTTTTGCGCTGCATCGCGAACTTGGGTTCCCGCCTCCGCGGGAACGACGAGTACGTTGTCTCGGAGACCACCGAATGGACCGCCTCATCTACACCGCCGCCAGCGGCGCCAAGCACATCCTGGAACAGCAGGCGACCACGTCGAACAACCTGGCCAACGTCAGCACCTCGGGCTTTCGTGCCCAGCTCGACACCTTCCGGGCCGTGCCGGTGCAGAGCGAAGGCTTGCCGACGCGCGCCTTCGTGGTCGACAACACGATCGGCGCCGACTACAGCAGCGGCGCGTTGCAGGCCACCGGGCGCGACCTCGACGTGGCCGTGAAGGGGCAGGGCTGGATCGCGGTGCAGACCGCCGACGGCAGCGAAGCCTACACCCGCAACGGCGCCCTGCAAGTCAGCCAGAACGGCGTGCTGACCGATTCGAAGGGCCAGACCATCGCCGGCGAGGGCGGGCCGATCTCGGTGCCGCCGGATTCGACGATCTCGGTCGGCGGCGACGGCACGGTAGCGGCGCTGTCGACCACCACGGTGCCGGCGACGTCCACGGTGCTGGGCCGGATCAAGCTGGTCAACCCGCCGAGTGCCGACCTGGTGCGCGGCGACGACGGCCTTTTCCGCATGAAGGACGGCAGCAATGCCGCGGCCGACCCGGCGGTGGGCATGGTGGGCGGCATGCTCGAAGGCAGCAACGTGTCGGCCGTCGATTCGATGGTCAGCATGATTTCGCTGGCGCGCTCGCTCGAAACCCAAATGACGCTGATGAAGAACGTCGAGAATAACGACTCGAAAGCCACTCAGCTCCTGTCTTTGAATTGATTGCCGCTGGGACATAATTACATGGTGGGTGACGGGCTTTCCGTCGCCAATTGAGCACCTGACAGAACCGTCGCGAGCGGAAGCAGTGTTGGACGAGAAGCGCAGCCGTACGAATGTACGGTGAGCATCGCAGTCCGAAAATGCGACGCGCAGTAGGTTATGTCATGTGCGGAGACACGCCATGATTCGTTCCCTGTTTATCGCCAAGACTGGCTTAGAGGCGCAGCAGACCAACCTCGACGTCATCACCAACAACCTCGCCAACGTCAGCACGAACGGCTTCAAGAAGTCGCGCGCGGTGTTCGAGGACCTGCTGTACCAGAACGTGCGCCAGCCCGGCGCCCAGTCCTCGCAGCAGACCCAGCTGCCGTCCGGCATGCAGATCGGCACCGGCGTGCGCACCGTCGCCACCGAGCGCATCCATACCCAGGGCAACCCGCAGCAGACCGGCAACGACAAGGACATCATGATCAATGGTGCCGGTTACTTCCAGGTCCTGCTGCCGGACGGCACGCAAGCCTACACCCGTGACGGCTCCTTCCAGACCGATTCCAACGGTCAGCTGGTGACCTCCAGCGGCTACGTGCTGCAGCCGCCGATCACGGTGCCGAACAATGCGCTCTCGCTCACCGTCGGCCGCGACGGCACGGTGTCGGTCACGACCCAGGGCCAGACCGCCGCCACCCAGATCGGCTCGATCCAGGTGTCCACCTTCATCAACCCGGCCGGCCTGGAATCGCGCGGCGAGAACCTGTACGGCGAGACCGGCGCCTCCGGCACCGCCAACGCCAACACGCCGGGCACCAACGGCACCGGCGTCGTGATGCAGGGCTTTGTCGAGACGTCCAACGTCAACGTGGTCGAGGAAATGGTCAACATGATCCAGACCCAGCGCGCGTACGAGATCAACAGCAAGGCGATCACGACGTCGGATCAGATGCTGCAGAAGATTACCCAGTTATGAAAATGGTTAAGAAACTGGAAAATTGGATCCCCGCCTGCGCGGGGACGACGGTGCGCGCGGCTGTCGGGGCGACGATCGCGGTCGCGATCGTCGGCTGCAGCAGTGTCCCGCCCAGCTCGATCGTCAAGCAGCAGACCTCGGTGCGGCCGATGCTGGCCGACGCCGGCACGCCGACCGAAGGCGCGATCTTCAACGTCAACACCCACCGGCCGATGTTCGAGGACCGCCGCGCGCGCCACATCGGCGACATCCTGATCGTCTCGATCAGCGAAAAGACGTCCGCCAACAAGAGCGGCGCCAGCACCGGCAACAAGTCGGGCAGCGTCAGCGCGGGCGTGCCGGGCATCCTGAAGGGCAAGCTGGGCGCGACGCTGTCGGCCACCACCGCCAACAAGTTCGCCGACGGCGACACGCAGGCCAACTCGAACGCCTTCACGGGCACCATCGGCGTGACCGTGTCCGAAGTGCTGTCGAACGGGAACCTGATCGTGGTCGGCGAAAAGCAGGTCGCGATGGACAAGGGCGTCGAGTACATCCGCATTTCCGGCATGGTCAATCCGGACGCGATCCAGACCGGCAACACGATTTCGTCGACGCAGATCGCCGATGCGCGCGTCGAATACCGCACCAGCAGCCAGCTCGACCGCGCGGAGATCACGTCGCAGATGACGCGCTTCTTCCAGTCGATGCTGCCGTTCTGACCCGAGACCCGCCATGCGCCTGAACCTCCTGAACACCATCGCCTTGTGTGCGGCCCTGGCCGGCCCGCTGGCCGCGCCGGCCCACGCCGAGCGCCTGAAAGACCTCGCCAACATCGGCGGCGTGCGCCAGAACCAGTTGTCCGGCTACGGCATCGTCGTGGGCCTGGACGGCACCGGCGACCAGACCACGCAGACGCCGTTCACGGTGCAGTCGATCATGTCGATGCTGCAGCAGAAGGGCATCAACCTGCCGGCCGGCACCCAGCTGCAGTTGAAGAACGTGGCGGCCGTCATGGTCACGACCTCGCTGCCGGCCTTCGCCCAGCCGGGCCAGACGCT
>JAKOOD010000512.1 GCA_022701635.1 Burkholderiaceae bacterium
CGGCGGTTTCCACGGCGTTTGACAGGCTTTAGTTGGGTAAATTCCTGCTCCCAGTAGCGCAACACATGCGGCTTGACCCCGCACAATTCGCTGACTTCACCAATTGTGAAATAGCGCTTGGCCGGAATCGGCGGCAGCACGGTCAGTTCGTTCTTGTTCGGTCGATCGTTCATGGCTTACGTGGGGAGGAACCCGGTCGGCGAGGCAGGCAGGTCTCAGGCGGCGTGTGCCAGCGCAGAGGTGCCCGTACTCGCTGGCCCGGCTTCCTCGACCATACCTTTCAGCTTCTGGCTGGCGTGGAAAGTCACGACACGGCGCGCCGTGATCGGAATTTCCTCGCCGGTTTTCGGATTACGCCCGGGGCGCTGCGGCTTGTCGCGCAGCTGGAAGTTGCCGAAGCCGGACAGCTTGACGGCTTCCCCTCGCTCGAGCGCATTACGGATTTCATCGAAGAAGGTCTCGACCATGTCCTTGGCTTCGCGCTTGTTCAGCCCGACCTGCTCGAACAGCAGCTCGGCCAGCTCCGCCTTGGTCAAGGTCGGCAATTCCTTTTCCGCTTCTTGCCGTACTCGCGCCACCTGCATCGCACGATGCAGGTCTGCGTTCAGCGCCTCCTGGAGTACGGCGGAATCAAGGTCATTATTATTAATTTGAAAGCCCTACCTTCAGATCAACAGTCATTTTGGAATGAGGGAACCCCTTCCAGATCCCCTCAGGCGCGCAATTTGGCGCCGTGTTTTTGTTGTGCCGCGCTCGCCAACGCAGCCATGATGGCATCGACCGCATCGTCCTGCAACGTCGATTGAGTATCTTGCAAGCCAAAGCGGAACGCAAGACTTTTTTCGTCTTGTTCCAAACCTTTGCCGCGATATTCATCAAACAAAACAACGGCTTGCACGAGTTTCCCAACCGGATTCGACGATAGTTCAGTGGTGAAAGCATCCAGCAAAGCCTGGGCCGGGACGTCCTGCTTGACCACCAGCGCCAGGTCGCGCGTGGCGCCCGGGAATTTCGAAATCTCGCTGTAGCGCGGCAGGTCGCGCTGGCGCAGCGCTTCAGCGTCGACTTCGAACAGCACCGGTGCCTGCGGCAGATCGTACTTCTGCTGCCAGCGCGGATGCAGTTCGCCGATGAAGCCGATCTGCTTGCCGTCGATCTCGACCGCCGCGCAGCGGCCCGGGTGCAGCGCCGGATGTTCCATCTTCGCAAAGCGGACCTGGCGCGGCGCGAACATTGCCTCCAAGTCGGCCTTGACGTCGAAGAAGTCGACCGCGCGGGTGGGCATGCCCCACTGCTCTTCCGCCGCCGGGCCGTAGGAGATCGCGGCCACGCGCTTGGGCTGCTCGAAGCCGGCCACCGCCAGCGGACCGTCCTGCACCGCCGCATTGCGCTTGAACACGGCGCCAATCTCGAACACGCGCACGCGTCCTGCCTTGCGGTTCAGGTTATAGCGCACGTTGGCGACCAGGCTGCCGATCAGCGTCGAACGCATCACGCTCATCTGGCTGGCGATCGGGTTCTGCAAGCGGATCGGATCGGTATTGGCGGCGAAATCCGCTTCCCACTGCTGCTCCACGAAGCTCATGTTGACCACTTCCTGGTAGCCCAGATCCGCCAGTCGATGGCGGATCGCGAACAGCGAGCGGGTGTTTTCCGGCTCGATCAGCATCGCGCTCGGGGCGACCGGCGGCAGCGTCGGGATGTTCTCGAAGCCGTACACGCGCGCGACTTCCTCGATCAGGTCTTCCTCGATCTCGATATCGAAGCGGTAGGACGGCGAGGTCACGTGAAACTGCCCGGGCTCTTGCGTGAACGGCAGGCCGAGGCGGGTGAAGATGTCGGCCACCATCTCGTCGGTGATCTCGACCCCGATGACCTTGGCGGCGCGCGCGGTGCGCAGCAGCACCGGCTTGCGTTCCGGCAGATTGGCGATCTGGTCGTCGACCGGGCCGACTTTGGTTTCCGGCGTACCGCAGATGTCGACAATCAGCGCGGTGATGCGCTCGATATGCTCGACCGTGGTCGCGTAATCGACGCCGCGCTCGAAGCGATGCGCGGCATCGGTCGAGAAGTTGTAGCGGCGCGCGCGGCCCTGGATCGCGTTCGGCCACCAGAAGGCGGCTTCCAGGTAGATGTCGGTGGTGTCAAGGGTCACGGCGGTCGAGTCGCCACCCATGATGCCGGCCAGCGATTCGATTTCCTTGTCGTCGGCGATCACGCCGACCCACTCGTCGACCGCGACGGTGTTGCCGTTCAAGAGCTTCAGCGACTCGCCTTTTTTGCCCCAGCGTACGTCGATGCTGCCGTGGATCTTGTTCAGGTCGAACACGTGCGACGGACGGCCGACTTCGAGCATCACGTAATTCGAGATGTCGACCAGCGCCGACACCGAGCGCTGGCCGGAGCGCTCCAGGCGGCGCTGCATCCACTCGGGGGTCGGTGCCTTGGCGTTCAGACCGCGGATCACGCGCCCGGTAAAGCGGCCGCACAGGTCCGGTGCCGAGATCTTGGCCGGCAGCACTTCGTCGATCGTCACAGGGACGTTGCGCAGCACCGGCAGGCTCAGCGGCGAACCGGTCAGCGCCGACACTTCGCGTGCCACGCCCAGCACCGACAGGCAGTCGGCCTTG
>JAKOOD010000058.1 GCA_022701635.1 Burkholderiaceae bacterium
GCCGGGGTCGGCGCCGCTGCCGCCGCCACCGGCCTTGTCGGACCTGGCGGACCCGCTGGCTGAGCCGGCCCTGGTGGATGAACCGGCCTTGGTGAATGAACCGGCCCTGGGGGCTGACCCTGTCCCAGCGACAGAACCGACACCGGTGCCGGAACCGGTCCTGGTGGAAGCTGAGCCGGCCTCGGTGACCGAGCCGACTCCGCTGCCTGAACCGCTCCCGGTGGCCGTGCCAGTCCCAGTGATGCAACCGGCCCCGGCGCCGGAACCGGCCCCGGTGGAGGCTGAGCCGGCCGCGGTGACTGCGGCGACACCGGTAGCCGAGCCATTCCCGATGGCTGAACCGGTCCCAGTGGCTGAGCCGGTCCCTGCGACCGAACCCGCCCCGGTGGCCAAGCCGGCCCCGGTGCCGGAGCCGGAGCCGCATATCCAGCCGAAGCCAGCCGAAGCCGCCATCCCCGCCCACGCCCTGCGCGCCGGCGTGGACGGCAAAGGCAGCGAAAGTTCTGCAACGAGCACCCGCAGCACGCCATCGACGACTGCGGCGGCTGCATCGACTGCATCTACTGCGGCGGCGACTGCTGCGGCGGCCGCCGCGGCACCTATGGCAGCAGCGCCCACCGCGCCGCCGGCCCAGCCCCACACCGGCACCCACACCACGGCCCCGCACCGCCGGCCGCGCTGGCCCATCGTCGCGATCCTCGCGGCCATGGTCCTCGCCGGATACGCTCTGCTGCCCAGCAACGCCCCGCACGACCAGCCTGCGCCGGTTGTGCCGCAGGACCAGGCCGGCGCCCAGGCCCCCGCAAGTGTCAACGTCCCCGCAGCCGCGCCGGACGCCACCAGCGCGCCCGCGGCACCGGCGGCCGGCCCGGCCCTCCAGCCTGTCCCATCCACGTCGGCACAGAACCCGGCCGCCCTGCCCGCACAGCCGCCGGCAGCGGCAGGGGTCGCTCCTGCTGCAACGCCAGGCATCGTCCGGCCCCTGCCCGCCGGCGCCGGCGCCACGGCCAGCGTCGCCTCCGGCGCAGCCACCCCCAACGCCGGCGCCACCTACCAGTTGCAAATCCAGCCCTGGGGAACCGTCTACGTGGATGGCGTCGACCGCGGCGTCAGCCCGCCGATCAAGCGCCTGCAGCTGCCCGCGGGGCGCCACACGGTCCGCGTGACCAATCCGAATTTCCAGGAACGCGTGCTCGACGTCGACACGTCGGCCGGCGATGGCCGCATCGTCGTCGACTTCAGCGCCGCGGAATGAAAGCGCGCATGATGCCCATGACTACACTCACACGCACACTGCCGGCCGCCGCCTTGCTCGCCATCCTGGCGAGCGGCTGCGCCGAGTACCCGATCTTCGACAGCAAGCCGGCCCGCAATGGCAGCCATCCGAAAGCCGCCACGGTGACAGACCGCTCGCCCAACCCGCCGGCCCGGCCCAAGGAACGCAGCCGCGAGCGCGAGCGCGATGACGGGCCGAAGGAAAGCGACGGCCTGCGCGAAGGCATCCGCCTGTACGACGAAGGCGATTACAACGGCGCCATCAAGCGCCTGGGCGCACGCGACCTGAACAACGGCCCGCTGGCGGCACGCCTGACCGCGCTCAAGTACACGGCCTTCAGCTATTGCGTGACGGCGCGGCCGGCCCAGTGCCGCCAGGCCTTCGACAAGGCATTGCGCCTCGATCCGTCGTTCGACCTGGCACCCGGCGAACACGGCCACCCGTTGTGGGGGCCGGTGTTCACCAAGGCCAAGCAGGCGGCCGATTAAGGACGCCAAACAACACCTCCATGGCTGCGTAGCATCGTCGCGCCGTACTAGCGTACTGTCTTCGCGGTCGGTCGCTGCGGCGATGCGTCGGCGGGCCGCATCCCTTCCCCCGAAGGCTCTGTTGGACGCTCTCAGGCCTTGATGTTGACCGACGCCGGGAAGGTCGGCGCCCGGCGGCGCAGCGTCGCCTGCTCGTAGGCATACGCCATCCCGATCAGCGTCGCCTCGCTCCAGGCGCCGCCGACGAAGGACAGGCCGACCGGCAAGCCATGCACGTAGCCGGCCGGCACCGTCACGTGCGGGTAGCCCGCCACCGCCGCCGGCGACGAGAAGCTGCCGCCGTAGTGATCGCCGTTGATGTAGTCGGTCAGCCAGGCCACGCCGCCGGTCGGCGCCACCAGCGCATCCAGCTTTTCCTCGCGCATGATCTTGTCGATCCCCTCTTCGCGCGCATAGCGGTGGTTGTTGGCCAGCGCTTCGCGGTAAGCCTTGTCCTGCAGGCCCGGCTTGGCCTGGGCCGCGACCAGGTGTTCCTGGCCGAAGTGCTGCAGCTCGCGCGCCGCGTTTTTTTCATTGAAAGCGATGATGTCGGCCATGGACTTCACCGGCGCATGGGCGGCATAGCCGGCCAGCCAGGCTTCCAGGTCGGGGCGGAACTCGCCCAGCAGCACCTCGAGTTCGCTGTCGTTGTATTTGTCGGTGTTCGGCACCTGCACGTCGACCAGGATCGCGCCCTGCGCCTTCAGCACCGCCAGTTCCTTCTCGATCAGCGCGTCGATGGCCGGGGCGCTGCCGAAGAAATTGCGCGCCACGCCGATGCGCTTGCCCTGCAGCCCATCCTTGCGCAGGGCGCGGGCGTAGTCGGCGGACTTGCCGCGGCTGGCACCGGTGGCCTCGTCCGCCGCGTCGACGCCGCACAGGGCGGTCAACAACAGCGCGGCGTCGGCCACGCTGCGGGTCATCGGCCCGGCCGTGTCCTGCGAATGCGCGATCGGGATGATGCCGCTGCGGCTGACCAGGCCCAGGGTCGGCTTGATGCCGACGATGCCGCAGGTCGAGGCCGGCGACACGATCGAGCCGTCGGTTTCGGTGCCGATCGCCAGCGTTGCCAGGCTGGCCGCCATCGCCGCGCCCGAGCCGGAACTGGACCCGCTGGTATTGCGGTCGAGCGCATACGGATTGCGGGTCTGGCCGCCGCGTCCGCTCCAACCGCTGACCGAATGGGTCGAGCGCATGTTGGCCCATTCGGACAGGTTGGTCTTGCCGAGGATGACGGCGCCGGCCTCGCGCAGCTTTTGCGCGACGTAGGCATCCTTGCTGGCGCGGACGCCGTCCAGCGCCAGCGAACCGGCGCTGGTGCTCATCTTGTCCGCGGTCGCGATATTGTCCTTGATCAGCACCGGGAT
>JAKOOD010000066.1 GCA_022701635.1 Burkholderiaceae bacterium
TGTGAAAACCAGGTTATCGTGTGAACTTCGTTAGCGCTTATTAACGTCATTCCCGCGAAAGCGGGAATCCATGCTGAGTTGGCGTATCCGCGGCTGATGACTTTGGATGCTCAGTATGGATTCCCGCTTTCGCGGGAATGACGGTTTTACTGCTATCGGGAGAATTACTTCGCGAGTTGGTCCGCCGTCAGCAAGAACACGGTGTCATCACCCGCACTCGTGGTCAGCCAGGTCAGCCCCAGCGCCCCGAATGCCGCTTCAGCGAATTCGCGCTCGTTACCGATCTCGACCACCAGCACGCCTTCCGGCGTCAGGCGCTCGGCGGCGCCGTCGACGATCTTGCGCACCAGGTCCATGCCGTCCAGGCCGCCGGCCAGGGCGATCTGCGGCTCGCGCATGTATTCCGGCGGCAGCTTGCCCATCGAATCCGCATTCACGTACGGCGGGTTGGTGACGATCAGGTCGTACTTCTTGAACGGCACGTTCTCGTACAGGTCGGACTCGACCGGGTTCACGCGGCCTTCCAGCTTGTAGTCGCGGATGTTGCGCTCGGCCACGGCCAGGGCGTCCTTCGAGATGTCGATGGCGTCGACCACCGCGTTCGGGAAGGCGTCGGCCAGCATGATCGCCAGGCAGCCGGAGCCGGTGCACAGCTCGAGCACGTTCTCGACGCCGTCCGGATCGGCGATCCACGGGCTGAACTGGTTCGGGATCAGCTCGGCGATGAAGGAACGCGGTACCAGCACGCGCTCGTCGACGTAGAAGTTGTAGCTGCCCAGCCAGGCTTCATTGGTGATGTAGGCGGCCGGCACGCGCTCGTTGACGCGGCGTTCGATCACGGCCAGCACCTGCAGCACCTCATCCTGCAGCAGGCGCGCATCCAGGAAAGGGTCCAGCTTGTCGAGCGGCAGCTTGAGGGTATGCAGGATCAGGTAGGCCGCTTCGTCGAAGGCTTCGGCGCTGCCGTGGCCGAAGAACAGCTTGGCGGCGTTGAAGCGGGTGACGGCGTAGCGCAGCAGGTCGCGCGGCGTGGAAAAATTCGTCGTGGTCATGTCGTATCCCTAATTAAGCGCTTACTGCGGCCGCGCTGGCTGCCGGCGTGGCCGCCAGCAGGCGTTCCAGCGTGCGGCGGTAGATGTTCTTGAGCGGATCGATGTAGCGCAGTTCGATGTGCTCGTCGATCTTGTGGATGCTGGCGTTGGGTGGCCCGAATTCTATCACCTGGGGACAGATGCGGGCGATGAAGCGCCCGTCCGAGGTCCCGCCGGTGGTCGACAGTTCGGTCACCACGCCCAGCTCCTCGTGGATGCTGCCGCAGATTGCATCCGACAGCGTGCCTTTCGGGGTCAGGAAGGGCTGGCCCGACAACGTCCATGTCAGGTCGTAGTCGAGGCCATGCTTGTCGAGGATCGCATGGACGCGCGCTTCCAGCCCGTCGGCGGTGCTGGCGGTCGAGAAGCGGAAGTTGAAGTCGACCTTCATCTGGCCCGGGATGACGTTGGTGGCGCCGGTGCCGGCCGCGATGTTCGATACCTGCCAGCTGGTCGGCGGGAAGTACTCGTTCCCGTCGTCCCATTTTTCGGCCGCCAGCTCGGCCAGCGCCGGCGCCGCCTGGTGGATCGGATTGCGCGCCAGGTGCGGGTAGGCGATGTGGCCCTGCACGCCCTTGACGACCAGGCAGCCCGACAGCGAGCCGCGGCGGCCGTTCTTGATCATGTCGCCCAGCACGTGGCTGGAGGTCGGCTCGCCGACCAGGCAGTAGTCGAGCTTGTCGCCGCGCTCTTCCAGCATCTCGCACACGATCACGGTACCGTCCACGGCCGGGCCTTCTTCGTCGCTGGTGATGAGCAGGGCGATCGAGCCGGCGTGGCCGGCATGCTCGGCCACGAATTCCTCCACTGCCACCACGAAGGCGGCGATCGAGGTCTTCATGTCGGAGGCGCCGCGGCCGTACAGCTTGCCGTCGCGCCGGGTCGGCGTGAACGGCGCGGAGTGCCACTGCTCGACCGGGCCGGTGGGCACCACGTCGGTGTGGCCGGCGAACACGAACAGCGGCGCCTCGGTGCCGCGGCGTGCCCACAGGTTGGTCACGCCGTTCGATGCGATGGTCTCGCAGGTGAAGCCGAGCGGCTCGAGCAGCTCGATCAGGCGCTGCTGGCAGCCCTTGTCCTGCGGGGTGACCGAATCCAGTGCGATCAGCTCTTCGGTCAGTTCCTGGGTGCGCGATGGTTTCATGCCGCATCTCCCTTGTCAGCGCCGAACTTGGCGGCGTACTGGTCGGCCGAGAACCCGACCGACAGCGGGCCGCTGCCAACCAGCACCGGGCGCTTGATCACGGACGGGTTTTCCAGCATCAGCTCGAGCGCGCTGGCGCTATCGACGATGGCCGCACGGCGCTCGTCGGACAGCTTGCGCCAGGTCGTGCCCTTGCGGTTGACCAGGGTTTCCCAGTCGAGCTGTTCGAGCCAGCCGGCGACCGTGGCGCGGTCCAGGCCCTGCTTCTTGAAATCGTGGAAGTCGACAGCGTGGCCGTTGTCGGCCAGCCAGGTGCGCGCTTTTTTGACGGTGTCGCAGTTGGGAATACCGTAGAGGGTTGTTTTCATGAACAGAATCGCTGTGTCGGCCGGGGTGACCGCAGGTGTTGCTGATAAATAAGGCGCGAAGGATAGCACACGCTGCTTATCCAAACAGCCAGTGTAGCAATCCGGAGGAAGGGGCGGCGTCACCGTGGACGACGGCGCGCCGGGTCGGCGAATGGGCCGATCAGTTGTCCAGCGTGAACTCGGTGAACGACGGCCCGGTCGGCAGCTCGGCCGGCTTGGCCGGTTCCTCGGCCTTGGCCGCCTGGCTGTCCGGCCCATTGTTGATCAGCCACAGCAAGTTGGTCGCCGAATCGGCATTCGCCAGCGCCTCGTCCTGGGTGATCAGGTCGGCCTGCACCAGGGCCAGCAGCGCCTTCTCGAAGGATTGCGAACCCGGCGACAGACTCTTGTCCATCGCTTCCTTGATCTGGCCGATGTCCCCCTTTTCGATCAGGTCGGCGACGTAGCGCGTGTTGACCATGATCTCGACCGCGGCCTGGCGTCGTCCGCCGGCCTTGGCGCGCACCAGGCGCTGCGAGACGATCGCCTTGACGGCGGACGACAGGTCCTGCAGCAGCGCCGGACGGTTTTCGATCGGGTAGAAGCTGATGATGCGGTTCAGCGCGTTGTAACTGTTGTTGGCGTGCAGCGTCGCCAGCACCAGGTGGCCGGACTGGGCGTAGGCGAGGGCGGCGGCCATGGTGTCCTTGTCGCGGATCTCGCCGATCAGGATGCAGTCCGGCGCCTGGCGCATCGAGTTGCGCAGGGCGATCTCGAAGCTGGCGGCGTCGCTGCCGATTTCCCGCTGGTTGACGATCGATTTCTTGTTCTTGAACAGGTATTCGATCGGGTCTTCGAGCGTCAGGATGTGGCCGGAACGCTGCTCGTTGCGGTGGTCGAGCATCGAGGCGATCGTGGTCGACTTGCCGGAGCCGGTGGCGCCGACGATCAACAGCAGGCCGCGCTTTTCCATGATCAGATCAAGCAGCACCGGCGGCAGGCCGAGTTCGCCGAGGGGCGGGATGCTGGCCGGCACGAAGCGGAACACGGCCGAGATGCTGCCGCGCTGGCGGAAGGCCGACAAGCGGAAGCGGCCCAGGTTGGGCACCGAGATGCCCATGTTGAGCTCGTTGTCGCGCGCGAGGTCGGCCATCTGCTCGGGCGTGGCGATTTCGGACAGCAGGGAATCGATGTTTTCCGGCTCCAGCTTGTGCTGGTTGATCGGGATCAGGTTGCCGTTGATTTTGATGTGAACTGGGGAATTGACCGCGAAGAACATGTCGGACGCGTTCTTTTCCTTCATCAATTGGAACAGGCGTTCCATGGCCATGGTTATCGCTCCCTTGCTGTGCGGTAATTTTTTGGTGCTGGGAGGATTCTAACCGTTGTAGCGTCCTTGTGGCAGAAGGTGAGTGAGGCTGCTACCTAAAAACGTCATTCCCGCGAAAGCGGGAATCCATGCTGAGAGAGCATCTCTGCGGCTGATGCTTTCTGATGCTCACTATGGATTCCCGCTTGCGCGGGAATGACGGTTTTCTGGACGGTGGCCTGGAAGTCACCGCCACCTGTTCGCGCTATTAAATACCGCGCAGCAGCTCGTTGATACCGGTCTTCGAACGCGTCTGCGCATCCACGCGCTTGACGATCACGGCGCAGTACAGGCTGTACTTGCCATCGGCGGACGGCAGCGAGCCCGACACGACGACCGAACCCGACGGCACGCGGCCGTAGGTGACTTCGCCGGTTTCGCGGTTGTAGATCTTGGTCGACTGGCCGATGTACACGCCCATCGAGATCACCGAGTTTTCTTCGACGATCACGCCTTCGACGATTTCCGAGCGGGCGCCGATGAAGCAGTTGTCTTCGATGATGGTCGGGTTGGCCTGCATCGGTTCCAGCACGCCGCCGATGCCGACGCCGCCGGACAGGTGGACGTTCTTGCCGATCTGGGCGCAGGAGCCGACGGTGGCCCAGGTGTCGACCATGGTGCCTTCGTCGACGTAGGCGCCGATGTTGACGTAGGACGGCATCAGTACCACGTTCTTGCCGATGAAGGAACCGCGGCGGGCCACGGCCGGCGGCACCACGCGGAAGCCGCCCTTGGCGAAGTCGTCGGCGGTGTAGTCCGCGAACTTGGTCGGGACCTTGTCGTAGAACTGCATGCCACCCCCTTCGACCGGCACGTTGTTCTCGAGGCGGAACGACAGCAGCACGGCCTTCTTGATCCACTGGTTCACGACCCAGCCGCCGCTGTCCTTCTGCGCCACGCGCAGCGAGCCGTCGTCAAGGCCTTTGATGACGGTGGCGACTGCTTCGCGCACGTCGGCCGGTGCGTTCGATGGGCTGATCTCGGCGCGCTGTTCCCACGCGTTGTCGATGAGGGTCTGGAGTTGTTGAGTCATGATGTCGGTTTCAGGTTCAGTGATGGATAAGACGGTATTCAGGCGGACTTGAGGTCCTTGCAGAACTGGACGATGCGGTTGGCCGCTTCCAGTCCCTCGTCGACGCCGGCGACCAGCGCCATGCGGATGCGGTTGCGTCCCGGATTGGTCCCGTGCGCGTCGCGCGCGAGGTAGCTTCCCGGCAGAACCGTGACATTATATGCGGCGTACAGGCCCTTGGCGAACTCGGTGTCCGACAGCCCGGTACGGCGCACGTCGGCCCACAGGTAGAAACCGGCGTCCGGCAGTTCGACGTCCATCACCTGCTTCAGCAGCGGCGTGATCAGGCTGAACTTTTCCTTGTACAGGTTGCGGTTTTCCTGCACGTGGGCTTCGTCGCCCCAGGCCGCGATCGAGGCCGCCTGCACGATCGGCGACATCGCGCCGCCGCTGTAGGTGCGGTACAGCAGGTAAGTCTTCAGCAGGGCCGGGTCGCCGGCCACGAAGCCCGAGCGCATGCCCGGTACGTTGGAGCGCTTGGACAGGCTCGAGAACACGATCAGGTTCTTGTACGGTTGCTCGCCCGTGCTGCGGCCGAGCTGGTGCGCGGCTTCGAGCGCGCCCAGCGGCGGCGTGGCGCCGAAATAGATCTCGGAATAGCACTCGTCGGCGGCGATCACGAAGCCGTGGCGGTCGGACAGCGCGAACAGTTCGCGCCAGTCGTCCAGGGTCAGCACGGCGCCGGTCGGGTTGCCGGGCGAGCACACGAACAGCAGCTGCACGCGCTGCCACACCTCGTCGGGCACGCTGCCGTAGTCGCAGCCGAAGTTGCGCGCCGGTTCCGAGTTCACGAAGTAGGGCTCGGCACCCGACAGGTAGGCCGCGCCTTCGTAGATCTGGTAGAACGGGTTCGGGCACACCACCAGCGCGCCGGCCTTGCTGGCGTCGATCGTGCAGTGGGCGATCGCGAACAGCGCTTCGCGCGAACCGTTGACCGGCAGCACCATCGTGGCCGGATCCAGCGGCGGGACGCCGTAGCGGCGTTCCAGCCAGCCCGCGATCGCGCCGCGCAGCGCTTCGCCGCCATGCGTGGTCGGGTACACGGCCAGGCCGGCCAGGCTGTGCGTCAGCGCTTTCTGGATGAAAGCCGGCGTCGGATGCTTGGGCTCGCCGATGCCGAGGCTGATGTGCGCATGCTCGGGGCTGGGCGTGACGCCGGCAAACAGTTGGCGCAGCTTTTCGAACGGGTAGGGGTGGAGGCGGTCGAGATGTGGATTCACGGTGGTCCAGACTGGTCGATGTGGGCGAGCGGGATCAAATAGGGTTGTCAATTATAGCCACGTGAACGAGAAGCCGCTGTTGCCGTTCAATGTCCGGTCCGATTGGATTAGTATTGACAACATGCACTATGTCCATACCCTGACCGCCCACGCGCGCACCCGCCGCGCCGACCGCCACCTCGGCCTGGCCCTGGCCTTCGTGGCCGGCGCCATCAATGCCGGCGGATTCCTGGCCGTGCACCGCTATACCTCGCACATGACCGGCATCGTTTCCGGCGCGGCCGACGACCTGGCACTGGGCGCGGCCGGGCTGGCGCTGGACGCGCTCGGCGCCATGCTCTCGTTCCTGGCCGGCGCCGCTTGCACCGCGCTGATGTCAACCACGCGCGCCGCCACGCGCTGGCCAGCCTGTACGCCTTGCCGCTGCTGCTGGAGGCGCTGCTGCTACTGGTGTTCGGCCTGCTGGGCGCGCGCCTGGCCGGCGTCGACGGCCT
>JAKOOD010000074.1 GCA_022701635.1 Burkholderiaceae bacterium
AATGGCCAGCAGGGCGAGACGGGTGGGGGAATGGCGTGGGTTTGGCATGGTTTTCCGTTGTGTTGGGATCATACTAAACCAGTGCGAAGGCCAAGGGCAACCGCCGGTGCGTCGACCTGCCCGTACAACATTTCGCATATCCATACTTGAAATCAATCGTTTTGCCGCACTGCCGCATTCCCTATTATTGATGACCAACAGATAACACCGTTACCCACGGTGCGTGTCTCGGCTCGTCTGCCTGCCGGGTGCCGCTTCATGCGCGCGCCGGCCAGCGGCCCGCCGGACCTCCACGCCTGCCGTACCGGCGCGATGCGACGTCCTGCACAACAACATCAATTATTTACAGGAAATCGCATGCATAGTCCCACCATTGTGCGCCGCACACGCATCGCCCTGCTCGTCGGCGGCGTGTTCGCGGCAAGCGCGCAAGCGCAGACCCAGGGCCCCGCCGCCGGCGACGTGGCCGACGCGCCGCCGGCGGCCGCGCCGCAGATCGTCACGATCAACGGCGAGCGCGAACGCGAGGGCGAGAAGGCACGTTCGCGCGGCGCCCTCGGCGCGCGCGCCGATCTCGACACGCCTTTCGCCACCGCCACCGTCACCAGCGAACAGCTGGAAGACCGCCAGGCGACGTCGCTGGCGCAGGTGTTTCTCGAGGATGCGTCGGTCACGACCAAGGGCGGCACCTACACCCAGTCGTCGCATGCGATCGCCGTGCGCGGCTTGTCGCTCGACTTCACCAACGGCTTCAAGATCGACGGCCAGCCTTTCCAGATGTACGGTGTCGAGCTGCCGCTGGAAACCTTCGAATCGGTGCAGTTGCTGAAGGGGGCGACGGGCTTCCTGTACGGCTTTTCCGCACCGGGCGGCATCATCAACTACGTGACCAAGAGGCCCACCGACGAACCTACCTTCAGCGCCGACGTGGGCTATGCCAGCGGCAGCCTGCGCAAGGCGCACATCGACGCCGGCGGGCGATTCGGCACCGACAACCGTTACGGCTACCGTGCCAACCTGGTGCACGAGGAAGGGCGCACCTACAATGGCGTCGGCCTGAAGCGGAATGCGGCGTCGCTGGCGCTTGACGCGCACGTCACCGATGCCATTACCTGGAACGCCAGCCTGCTGTACCAGGAGCGCGACCTGAAAGGCGGGGCGCCGACGGTGTCGCTGCAGGCGCTGCCGGCGGCGAGCAGGCTGCCGTCGCCGGTCGACGGCCGCACCGACTACGGCGCCTACGACAGCACCTACTACGATTCGACGATGTGGATGGCCACCACCGGCGTCGACTGGCAGCTGGCGCGCGACTGGAAGCTCAACCTCACCTACGGCCACACGTTCAAGCGGATCGACAGCGCCTACGAGACGCTGTACCTGACCAATGCGGCGGGCGCCTACAGCAACCGCCTGAATCCGTTCTACCGCCCGACGCTGACCTACAACGCGCTGTCGGCGACGGTCGAAGGCAAGTTCGCTACCGGCGGCCTGCGCCACACGACGGTGTTTGGCGCCAGCCGCCAGTCGCTGTCGCGCACGCTGAATCCGCAATCCTCGCTCAGCCTGTTCAGCGCCGCCACCGCCGGCAACCTGTACCAGCCGCCGCCGGTCCTGGTCGACGCGTCGAACGTCGACCGCAACACCTTCTACACGATCTCGACCTGGCGCCACAAATCGCTGTTCGCCAGCGACACGATCGACTTCAACGAGCACTGGTCGCTGCTGGCCGGCGTGCGCCAGGTCGATTACGAGAACCTGAACTACGCCGCCACCGGCGCGCGCAATTCGGCCTATCGCAAGAAGCCGACCTCGCCGACGGTGGCCCTGCTGTACAAGCCGGTGCCCGCCGCCACCGTGTACGCCAGCTACGTCGAGGCGCTCGAGGACGGCGGCACGGTGTCGAACACCTACGCCAACGCCAACGAGGTGCTGGCGCCGTTGAAGAGCCGCCAGGCGGAAGTGGGCGTGAAGACCGACCAGGCGCGCTGGGGCGCGTCGGCCGCGCTGTTCCGGGTGCGCCGCGGCGCCACCTATGCCGACTACAGCACCGACGCGCGCGGCGTCTTCACGCAGGGCGGCGAACTGCGTTACCAGGGCCTGGAACTGAACGGCCACGCCGACCTGCAGCGCTGGCTGGCGCTGAATGCGGGCGTCACCTGGCTCGACGCGACCTATCGCGAAACCACCCCGGCCATCGTCGGCAACCGCGTCGAAAGCACGCCGCGCCTGCAGGCCGTGCTGGGTGCCGACCTCAAGGTGCCGCAAGTAGCCGGCCTGTCGCTGCACGCGGACGCCAGCTGGGTGGACGAACAGTACGTCAACAGCGCCAATGCCTGGACCGTGCCGTCGGTCGCGCTGTTCAACCTTGGCGCCGCCTGGCGCACGCGGGCGCGCGACCACTGGGTGACGTTCCGCCTGCAGGTGAACAACCTGGCCGACCACCGCTACTGGTATTCGACCGGCGCGAACGCGCTCCAGATCGGCGCGCCGCGCACGGTGTCGGTGAATGCCCGCATCGATCTTTGAACCCAACATGACCCTGTCAAGGAAAATCGAGATGAAAAGACTGACGACCGCTGCCCTGGCAGTCGCGGCCCTCGCCGCCGCGATCGGCGTGCAGGGGGCGGCCACGCCGGCATCGGATGCGCCGCCGCCGCAGGCCGCCGCCGCCAAGCGCCCCAACATCCTGTACATCATGGCCGACGACCTGGGCTACTCCGACATCGGCGCCTTCGGCGGCGAGATCGAGACGCCCAATCTGGATGCGCTGGCGCGCGCCGGCCGCCTGCTGACCAACCACCACACCGGCACCGTGTGCGCGATCACGCGCGCCATGCTGATCTCGGGCACCGACCATCACCTCGTCGGCGAAGGCACGATGGGCGAGCCGCGCGACGAGCGGCGCGGCCTGCCCGGCTACGAGGGTTACCTGAACGACAGCGCGCTGTCGGTGGCCCAGCTGCTGCGCGACGGCGGCTATCACACCTACATGGCCGGAAAATGGCACCTCGGCGCGGGCGAACCGGGCAAGGGCAAGACACCCGACCAATGGGGCTTCGAACGCAGCTACGCGCTACTGCCTGGCGCCGCGCGCAACCACTTCGGCCACGAGCCGGACGGTGCGCGCAACTACAGCGAGGACGGCCGCTTCGTGCAGCCGGGCCAAGGCTTTTATTCGACCGATTTCTATACCCGCAAGCTGATCGACTACATCGACAGCAAGCGCGCCGACGGCAAGCCGTTCTTCGCCTACGCCGCCTACACCTCGCCGCACTGGCCGCTGCAGGTGCCGGAACCCTACCTGAGCAAGTACAAGGGCCGCTACGACGCCGGCTACGACGTGATCCGCCTGGCGCGCATCGAACGCATGAAGAAGCTGGGCATCATCCCGGCCGACTTCAAGCCCTGGGCCGGCTTGCCGGAGACGCCGACGCGTTCGCCGGCCACGGCGAACAGCGGCACGCCGCAGGCGCGCTACGTGAATGCCGTCAACGGCGCGGCGCAGGGCCATGCCGACTATGGTCCGGGCCGCGTCGTGAAAACCTGGGCCAGCTTGACCCCTCTGGAGAAGAAGGCGCAGGCGCGCTACATGGAAATCTACGCCGGCATGGTCGACAACCTCGACCACAATATCGGCTTGCTGATCCAGCACCTGAAGGACACCGGCGAGTACGAGAACACCTTCATCATGTTCCAGTCCGATAACGGCGCCGAAGGCTGGCCGATCGACGGCGGCGCCGATCCGAAGGCCACCGACGAGGCCAACGCCGCGCCCGAGGTATATGCGAAACTCGGCACCGACCAGGTCAAGCGCCTGCAGTACGGGCTGCGCTGGGCCGAGGTGAGCGCCGCGCCCTTCCGCAACGTCAAGGGCGCCTCGCACGAAGGCAGCGTGTCGACCCCGTTGATCGTCAAGCTGCCGGGCCAGCACGCCCGCCAGGCCATCCTGCGCGACTACACCTACGTCACCGACAACACCGCCACCTTCCTGGCGCTGGCGGGCATCGAGGCGCCGCGCCGTCCGGCCGCGCCCGATCCCGATCCGGCCACGGGACGCGACCGCAACCAGGGCAAGGTCGTCTACGGCACCCGCAACGTGTATCCGGTCAGCGGCAGCTCGCTGCTGCCGCTGCTGCAAGGCGCGCCGATCGCACAGCGCGGGCTGCCCGCCGCCGACGAGTCGTACGGCCGCGGCTACGTGTTCAGTACCGACGGCCGCTGGAAGGCCGTGTGGACCGAACCGCCGCAGGGGCCGGTGGACGGCCACTGGCAGCTGTACGACCTGCGCACGGACCGTGGCGAGAACCACGACGTCGCGAGCAGCCATCCGGACATCGTCGCCCAGCTGGTGCAGCGCTGGAACGGCTACATGACCCAGGTCGGCGGCGTCGAGCCGCTGCGCCCGGCCGGCTTTTACTGAGGAGGCGGAAGGCATGCGCATCCTGCTCGCCCGGCCGTCCCTGGTTTTTCTGGTGGTCGCCTGCGTCGGCACCGCGGTCTGGAGCCGGGCGGCGCCCGATCCGGACCGGCACCACGCGCTTGTCCTGCTGGGTAGCGAAGCGCGCTGCGCCGCCGGCAGCGGCCTGCCGCCGAACTGGGGCAGCGACCCGCACGCCGGCATGGTGCGGGTGCCGGACGGCGACTTCGTCTTCGGCAGCAAGCTCGGCTATCCGGACGAACGCCCGGCCGACGCCGAGCGCCGCAAGATGCGCGGCTTCTGGATCGACCAGACCGAAGTCACCAACGCCCAGTTCGAAGCCTTCGTCCAGGCGACCGGCTACGTGACCCAGGCCGAGCGCGAAGGCGCGGCCGTGGTGTTCCACCAGCCGGACGCCGACGAATTGCAGCGCCGTCCCTACGCCTGGTGGACCTACGTGCGCGGCGCCAACTGGAAGCAGACGCATGGACCGGCCGCCGCCGGCGCAGCGCCAGCCACAGCCGCGTCCATGCCGCCGCCGAACCAGCCGGTGACCATGATCACCCAGGCCGATGCCCTCGCTTACGCCGGCTGGCTCGGGCGCGACCTGCCGACCGAGGCGCAATGGGAATACGCGGCCAAGGCAGGACGCGACGACCGGCAGCTCGACAGCGCTCCCCTCGACGGTGCCGGCCGTCCGGCCGCCAACTACTGGCAGGGTCCATTTCCGCTGGCGAATACTGCGGACGACGGCCATGCCGGCCTGGCGCCGGTCGGCTGCTATGCCGCCAACCCGTTCGGCCTGTACGACATGATCGGCAATGCCTGGGAATGGACCAGGGATCCGTACAGCGGCGCGCGCCAGCCGCATGCGAACGGCGACACCGCCGCCGTGGTTGCAGCGGCCGTCGCCACGGCGGCCGTCGCTACGGCGGCTTCCGCGCGCAGGCCGGACCAGCCGACCGTGATCAAAGGCGGTTCCTTTCTGTGCTCGCCCGACTATTGCGTGCGCTACCGCGCATCCGCGCGCGAGTCGCAGGAGGCGGACCTGGGGGCGAGTCACATCGGGTTCCGGACAGTGTCGCGCACGCCCTGAACATGCGTCGTCCGCGCGGCCGGTGAGGGAGGGACCATGCAGGCGTCCGTTGCATCGCACGCCTGAATTCGTCAATTACAGTGTTTTTTTAAACCAAATATTGATTTTGGGCAATAAATTCGATAGTATGTGGGCAGTCTTCCGTCCAAATCTCTCCAAAACCAAACCGCCGCTATCGTGTGCCGGCTTGCCCATCACCATGAAATTTCTCTCAGACCTGCGAATCGGCCAGCGCCTGGCCCTCGGCTTTGCCATCGTGCTGGCCCTGTCGATCTGCACCACCATCCTCAGCCTCGTCCAGCTGAACGCCCTGGCCGACGCGGCCCAGGCCATGCTGGACGAACCGATCAAGAAAGAACGTCTCGCCAGCGACTGGAGCAAGAACACCAACGTATCGGTGACCCGCACCTCGGCGATCATCAAGAGCAGCGATACCTCGCTGGTGCAATTCTTTGCCAAGGGTACCGAGGAAACCAACCGCAGCACGAGCGAGCACGTGAAGCAGCTCGAACCGATGCTGACGAGCGAGGCGGAAAAGGCTGCCTATGTCAAGGCGATGAGCGTCCGCACCACTTACCAGGACAGCCGCAACCGCGCACTCAAGCTGAAGGAAGCCGGCCAGCTGGAAGCGTCGAACGAAGTGCTGGAAAAGGTGTACCTGCCGGCCGCCGAGGTCTACCAGCAATCCATCGGCGCGCTGTTGAACCTGCAGCGCACGCGCCTGGACCAGCTGCACCAGCGCATCGAAGATATCCGCCACAAGGCGCGCAACATGGTCGTCCTGCTGGGCTGCCTGGCGATCGCCCTCAGCATCGCCTGCGCCATCTGGCTGACCCGCAGCATCGTGCGTCCGGTCGCCAGGGCGGTCGAGGTGGCCCGGCGCGTGGCCGATGGCGACCTGAGCGCGGACCCGCAGGTCGAGTCGAAGGATGAAATCGGCCAGCTGCAGGAAGCGCTGAAGCACATGAACGGCCAACTGCAGCGCATCGTGCGCGAGATCCGCGATGGATCGGAAGCCATCACCACCGCATCGTCGGAGATCGCCAGCGGCAACCAAGACCTGTCGGCACGCACCGAGCAGCAGGCCGGCGCGCTGGAAGAAACCGCGTCGTCGATGGAAGAAATGACCTCGACCGTCAGCCACACCGCCGACAACGCGCGCCAGGCCGCCCAGCTGGCCGCGGCGGCCAGCGACGTGGCGGCCCGCGGCGGCGCCGTGGTCGCGCAGGTGGTCGACACGATGCGCTCGATCGACGCCTCGTCGCAAAAGATCGCCGACATCATCGGTGTCATCGACGGCATCGCCTTCCAGACCAATATCCTGGCCCTGAATGCGGCGGTCGAGGCGGCGCGCGCGGGCGAGCAGGGACGCGGGTTTGCCGTCGTTGCCGGCGAAGTGCGCAGCCTGGCGCACCGCTCGGCCGCGGCCGCGAAGGAAATCAAGGACCTGATCACCGACTCGGTGGACAAGGTCGGCAGCGGCGCGCGCCTGGTCGATCAGGCCGGCGCCACGATGGAAGAGATCGTCGGCAGCGTGCAGCGCGTGACCGGCATCATCGGCGAGATCAGCGCCGCCACCGAGGAACAGCGCGCCGGCATCGGCCAGATCAACGACGCCGTCACCCAGATGGATCAGGTCACCCAGCAGAATGCGGCGCTGGTCGAGCAAGCCGCCGCCGCATCCGCGGCGATGCAGGACCAGGCGCGCCAGCTGGCACGCGTGGTCGGCGTGTTCAGGATGGCCGACGATGCGGCCGCGGTGCGCGGCCAGCCGCAAGCGCGCCGCGGGCAGGTGCCGAGCCTGGCACTGCCGCATCCTGCCTGATCGCGATCGCGATCGCGCTTGCGCGCTTCGGAAGCCCGCCGGCCTCGCCGTGCGGGCTTTTTTTTATGCCACCTGCAGCCCGTGCTCGTCGCACCAGCGACGCAGCGCGGTCTCGGTTTGTTCCTTGCGGAAGCGTTCCCAGTCGTCGGTGGCGCCGCGCTCCTCCAGCAGCCGCTCGAAGCCGTCGGCATCGTCGGCGTCGAACAATTCGCGCACGGTGGCCTGGTCGCCGGCCAGGTGGGCGCTGGCAAAGCGGAACACCAGCTGGTCGCCGATGCCGAGGGTGCCGGCGGGCGGCACCACCACGTAGCGGTCATTGCCCTCGCTGTCGGACGGCAGCGGCGCTTCCTCGTCCATGTATTCGTCGTTGAGCAGGTGGATCATGCCGCTCTCGCGCGACACCAGCGCCTTGGCTTCGCCATCGCCGTCTTCGACGATGATGGCGGCATGTTCGAGTTCATCTAGATTGACTTTTGGCATGAGATGCTCCTGAGCGAGTTGTCGAAGGTACCCAGTATGCCGGAAATAAGTAAAAAGCCTGCAAGGCGCGAACCTTGCAGGCTTTTTGGGGTACAGGGCAGTGGCGGCGCGCGGCCGGTGCTACGGCCGCCCGGCCATGTTCAGGCGGCTGGCTGTTTCGCCGCGTAGGCGCTCAGAACGTTTCCCATTCCGCGGCGGTCTCTACTACCGCCGGCTTGCGACCGGCCGGCTTGGCGCCGGTGGCGGCACGCAGTGTTGACAGACGCGGTTGCGTCGCCGCAGAGGGCACGACTGACGTGCGCGGTGCAGGGCGGCCGCGTGCCGCCGCGCCACCGGCGGCCAGCTTGAACGTGCCGACCAGTTCGGCCAGTCTGGCAGCCTGGTCCTGCATCGCCTGCGATGCCGCGCTCGCTTCCTCGACCAACGCCGCGTTCTGTTGCGTCACCTGGTCCATCTGCGAAATCGCCTGGTTGACCTGGTCGATGCCGCCGCTCTGCTCGCGGCTTGCAGCCGAAATCTCGGCCATGATATCGGTCACGCCCTTCACGCGGCCCACGATCTCGTCCATCGTGACCCCGGCTTCGCCGACCAGGGCCGAACCGGCACCGACCTTTTGCACCGAATCGTCGATCAGCAGCTTGATCTCCTTGGCCGCCGAACCGGCGCGATGCGCCAGGTTGCGGACTTCACCGGCCACGACCGCGAACCCGCGGCCTTGCTCGCCCGCACGCGCGGCTTCGACGGCCGCATTCAGCGCCAGGATATTGGTCTGGAAAGCGATGCCGTCGATGACGCTGATGATATCGGTGATCTTCTTGGCGGACGTCGTGATGGCGTCCATGGTGCCGACCACCTCGGCAACGATCCGGCCACCCTTTTGCGCCACCTCCGAAGCCGAGACGGCCATCGTGTTCGCTTGCTGGGCATTGTCGGCGTTCTGGCGCACCGTCGACGTCAGTTCTTCCATCGAGGATGCGGTTTCCTCGAGCGAGCCCGCCTGCTGTTCGGTACGGGCGGACAGGTCCAGGTTGCCGGTCGTGACCTCGGCCGCTGCGGTGGCGATCGTATCGGTGCCGGCGCGCACTTCGGCAACGATGGCGGCCAGTTTGTCGCGCATGTCGCGCATGGCCAGCATCAGGCTCGTGCGGTCGTTCGGCTTGACGCGCACGTCCACCGTCAGGTCGCCGGCTGCGATGCGTGCCGCGACTGCAGCCGCTTCGTTGGGTTCGCCGCCCAGTTGCCTGAGCAGGGAACGCGTGACCAGCAGTGCCGAGCCGGCACCGACGGCGACCGCGATCACGGCCAGCAGCAGCATCGTGGTGACGGCGCTGTGATAGGCCTCCCTGGATTCACGTGCGGCGTCATTGTTCAGTTTCTCTTCCCAGCGCGCCAGCTTGTTGATGGTGTCGAGCCAGGCAGCTTGCAGCGGCCCAACCTTGTTCATGAGAAGCGGGGTCGCCTCGTCGGCATTGTTCGCCAGGCCCAGCTGTTCGGCTTGCGCCATCAGGGGCAGGGCGGCACGCTCCTGTTCCTGCAGCTGGCGGAAAAAGGCTTTTTCTTCCGGCGTGGTGACCGGGTCTTCGAACGTCTTGCCCAGCTGGACCATTGAATTCTTGTAGACGGCTTCGAGGTCGCGGATGCGCTGGGCTTCCGGCCGCATCGCATTCATGTCGGTCAGCAAAGCCAGGTTGCGCAGGGCGATCATGCGGTTGCTGATGCTGTCCTGCATCTTCCCGATCAGGGCGATCTGGACATTGTTGACATCGGTGATATTCGCCGTACGCTCCTGCATTTGCTGCATCTTGAGCAAACCGGTACCGACAATGCCGCCAAGCAGGCAGAACACCAATCCATAGCCGAGGGCGAGCCGGGTACCGACTCTCATATTCTTGAAATTCATGGGTAATTAGGAAAAGAGTAACGCGCACCGAAAGCGGTGCCTGAAGAGCGAAGACCTGGCGCCACGCTTGGCCGCCACCTGACCAAAGTTTTACATTGCCATGTGGCGAGTATAAAGCAGGCTTGCCGTATGGAAACCTAAAAGCAGGCGCACTGTTGCGAAAATGTTGCGCGGCGGGAAGAGGGAGGAGTGGCGTCTGCCGCTGGAACAGCGCACGTACCCTGGCTTCGCCGTTTCGGTCTTCGACCAGCATGGTCGCGTTTTACCACGATGTGTAACGACGTCGCACCCGACCAAAAAAGAAAGCCCGCGGAGCGAACTCCGCGGGCTTTGCTTTACGACTCGGTTGGCTGACGCCGTCCGGCTATTACATCATGCCGTCCATGCCGCCCATACCACCCATACCGCCCATGCCGCCCATACCACCGGCCGGCTTGTCTTCGGCGATCTCGGAGACCATCGCGTCGGTGGTCAGCATCAGGCCGGCGATCGACGCTGCGTTCTGCAGTGCCGAGCGGGTGACCTTGGCCGGGTCCAGGACGCCCATTTCGACCATGTCGCCGTAGGTGCCGTTGGAAGCGTTGTAGCCATGGTTGCCGGTACCGGCCAGCACGGCCGACACGACCACCGACGGCTCTTCACCGGCGTTCTGGACGATCATGCGCAGCGGCTCTTCCATCGCGCGCAGCACGATCTTGATGCCGGCTTCCTGGTCCGGATTGTCGCCTTTGACGTTGATGGCAGCGCGGGCGCGCAGCAGGGCCACGCCGCCGCCAGGCACGATGCCTTCTTCGACGGCGGCACGGGTGGCGTGCAGCGCGTCTTCCACGCGGGCTTTCTTCTCTTTCATTTCGACTTCGGTGGCTGCACCGACGCGGATCACGGCAACACCGCCGGCCAGCTTGGCCACGCGTTCCTGCAGTTTTTCGCGGTCGTAGTCCGAGGTCGCTTCTTCGATCTGGACGCGGATCATCTTGACGCGGCTTTCGATGCCTTCAGCCTGGCCAGCACCGTCGATGATGATGGTGTTTTCCTTGCCGACTTCGATGCGCTTGGCCTGGCCCAGCTCGTTCAGGGTGACTTTTTCCAGGGTCAGGCCGACTTCTTCGGCGATGACCTGGCCACCGGTCAGGATGGCGATGTCTTCCAGCATGGCCTTGCGGCGGTCGCCGAAGCCCGGGGCCTTGACGGCGACGGTCTTCAGGATGCCACGGATGTTGTTGACCACCAGGGTCGCCAGGGCTTCGCCGTCGATGTCTTCGGCGACGATCACCAGCGGACGGCCGGCTTTCGCGACTTGCTCCAGCACCGGCAGCAGGTCACGGATGTTCGAGATCTTCTTGTCGCACAGCAGGACGAACGGGTTCTCGTGAACGGCAACCTGCTTGTCCGGGTTGTTGATGAAGTACGGCGACAGGTAGCCGCGGTCGAATTGCATACCTTCGACGATGTCCAGCTCGTCGTTCAGCGACTTGCCGTCTTCGACGGTGATGACGCCTTCCTTGCCGACTTTTTCCATCGCTTCGGCGATGCGCTCGCCAACCGACGAATCCGAGTTCGCCGAGATGGTGCCGACTTGTGCGATCTCTTTCGAGGTGGTGGTCGGCTTGGCGATCTTCTTCAGTTCTTCGACGGTCGCTGCAACGGCCTTGTCGATGCCGCGCTTCAGGTCCATCGGGTTCATGCCGGCGGCAACGAACTTCATGCCTTCGCGCACGATGGCTTGTGCCAGCACGGTCGCGGTGGTGGTGCCGTCGCCGGCGTTGTCGCTGGTCTTCGAAGCGACTTCCTTGACCATCTGCGCGCCCATGTTCATGAGCTTGTCTTTCAGTTCGATCTCTTTGGCGACCGAGACACCGTCCTTAGTGACGGTCGGGGCGCCGAACGAGCGCTCGAGAACGACGTTGCGGCCTTTCGGGCCCAGGGTGACTTTGACCGCGTTGGCGAGGATGTTCACGCCTTCGACCATCTTGGCGCGTGCTACGTCGCCGAACACTACATCTTTAGCTGCCATTTGTTATTTCTCCGTTCGTAGGATGGACTGGATTACTGGGCCACGACGGCCATGATGTCTTCTTCGCGCATGACCAGCAGCTCGTCGCCATTGACCTTGACGGCCTGGCCCGAGTACTTGCCGAACAGGACGCGGTCGCCGACTTTCACTTCCAGCGGACGGACGTTGCCGTTTTCTTGCACCTTACCGTTGCCCACGGCGAGGACCTCACCCTGGTCCGGCTTTTCGGCTGCGGCATCAGGGATGATCAGGCCGGACGCAGTTTTCGTTTCCTGGTCGAGACGCTTCACGATCACGCGATCGTGCAAGGGGCGAAGGTTCATGCATTACTCCTTAGTTAATAACTGAATTGGTAAATGAGTACCGTTTTTACGGAAGACCCCGGTTCAGACCAGGGCCGGTGTGAAGAGGTGTTAGCACTCTACACTAACGAGTGCTAATTATAGGGACGATAATTTGCCTTTTCAAGCAGCTATGTTGGCGTTTTAACTGTCTTTTTTGAGAAGGCGCAAGGGAAGGAGCGCTCTGTGGCAATGCACCCTTCCACATTTTAGGGCGCAAACCGAGGCTGATTAGCCGGCTGTGCCCTAGTGTTCGGTAAATGCACAAGCACGGAAGCCTATCATTCTTCGCCTGCGCAGGTGCGCACGCCAGCGAACCCTGTTGACGAGAAAATCGAGTCGGACCTATAGTTATGAATGATTTCCGAATTCCAAGACCTATCCGACAAGATCGACCGGCTCGCGCAGCTGGCGCAGTCGCTGCGCAGCGAGAATTACCTGCTGCGCCAGGCGAACGCGCTGCTGAGCGCCGAGAACGTCGACTTCAAGCACCGGCTGATCGCCGCCCAGCAACGCGTCGAGGCGATGCTGGCCCAGCTCGAGCCGCCGGCGCCCGCCGAACAAGACCCCACCCCTGACGATAGCGAGGCCGCACGATGATCAACCTGGACGTGCTGATCATGGGCCAGCCCTACCGCCTGGCCTGCCGCGACGGCGAGCAGAAGACGCTGCGCGAAGCCGTGGCCTACCTGGACGCCAAGATGTGCGCGCTGCGCGATTCGGGCAAGGTCAGGGGCACCGACCGCATCGCGGTGATGGCGGCGCTGTCGGTGGCGGCCGAGTTCCTGTCGGTGAAATCGCCGCAGGGACCGCTGTCGGATATGACCATGATGGAAGTCAAGCAGAAACTGGAATCCATGCACGCCGTGTTGGACAGCGTGCTGGCCCCGCAGGAAAATTTACTCTGAGCCGGATTTCGTTTGACAAGCCGGTGCATCGTAGTAAACTGGCGCCTACCCTGCGGTGTTCGAGATTTGCCATATATTCCTTGAACCATTCAATCGCATAGGTTGCGGAACATTCTCGGTGGGTGTGATCGTCACTTGTTTGACGAACCCGAAATTGAGCTGACTGTGACCACCTTGAGCCTTTAGGTTCGGGATGCCGGCAATAACGGCACAGGCGGGGCTATAATCCGGAGCGGTTGCGACACCCAGGTGCGCAGCCGCTTTTTTATTTGTGCTGGAGTCCGTACGCATGTCTTACTGGCTGATGAAGTCCGAACCCGACGAAGTGAGCTTCGACGACGTGCTGGCCGCGCCCGGCGACACCGTCGCCTGGTTCGGCGTGCGCAACTACCAGGCCCGCAATTTCATGCGCGACGGGATGCGGGTTGGCGACGGCATCCTGTTCTACCACTCCAGCTGCGCCGTGCCCGGCGTGGCCGGCATCGCGGTGGTGGCCAGCACACCGTACCCGGACGCCTCCCAGTTCGACCCCGCCAGCCCCTACCACGACCCCAAGGCCACGCCGGAAAACCCGCGCTGGATCTCGGTCGACATCAAGGCGGTGGCGCAGGGGCGCTACCTGCCGCTGACCGAATTGCGCGGCGTGCCCGAACTCGAGGACATGGTGCTGCTGCAGAAGGGCAGCCGGCTTTCGGTGTCGCCGGTGACGGCGGGGCAGTGGAAGCGCATCCTGGCGCTGGCCGGTGTGGCGGATGCCGCCATCGGCCTGGCTGCCTGAGCCGCTGATCGATGGGTGCCGGCTTCCTCGGACTCGACCCCGGCCTGATCCTCATCCTGCTGGCGATGGGCTGCTTCGGCGGCTTTTCGGCCGGCCTGCTCGGCATCGGCGGCGGCATGGTGCTGGTGCCCTTCATGACGATGATCTTCACGGCGCGCGGCTTCGCGCCGCACCTGGTCGTGCACATGGCGATCGCCACCTCGCTGGCCACCATCCTGTTCACATCGATGTCGTCGATGCGCGCCCACCACCGTCACGGCGCCGTGCTGTGGCGGGTGGCGCGGCTGCTGGCGCCGGGCATCGTGATCGGTTCCCTCATCGGTCCCTGGATCGGCAAGCAGATGAACACCGCCATGCTGTCGCTGTTCTTCGCCGCCTTCGTCGCCTTTTCGGCGACCCAGATGCTGCTCAACAAGCGCCCCGGCGGCGGGCGCGACCTGCCCGGCACGCCCGGCATGCTGGCGGCCGGCGGCGTGGTCGGGCTGCTGTCCGGCTTCCTCGGCGCCGGCGGCGGCTTCGTCTCGATCCCGTTCATGACCTGGTGCCGCATCCCGATCCACAACGCGGTGGCGACCAGCGCCGCGCTCGGGTTCCCGATCGCGCTGGCGGGCACCGCGGCGAACATCTATTACGGCTGGGGCGAGTCCGACCTGCCGCCCGG
>JAKOOD010000076.1 GCA_022701635.1 Burkholderiaceae bacterium
AGACCTTCCGCAACATCGCCGAACTCTGGCTGGCCGGCGACCACTACAAATGGCGCCTGATGCGCACCGCCGGCGTCGCCGAGGAATACTGCACCGGCAACCGCAGCGACCGCGAAAAGTTCGATGCCTTCTGCAAGGTGCTGCCGCTTGCCATCGGCAACCCGATCTACCATTGGAGCCACCTGGAACTGCGCCGCATCTTCGGCATCGACCTGATCATCAACGAGAAAAATGCGGACGCGATCTGGGAACAGGCCAACGCCAAGCTGGCCGGGATGGACACCTGGTCCTTCCTGGAGCAGGCCAAGGTCGAAATCGCCTGCACCACCGACGACCCGGCCGACGACCTGCTGCAGCACGCCGAGATCGCCAATTCCGGCCTGAAGACCCGCGTGCTGCCGGCCTACCGTCCGGACAATGCCATGCGCATCGGCAAGGAAGGCTTCGCCGACTACGTGACCCGCCTGTCCGCGGTATCGGACATCAAGATCGATTCCTTCGCCTCGATGATGGCGGCGCTGGCCAAGCGCGTGGAATTCTTCCACGCCCGCGGCGGCCGCATCTCGGACCACGCGATCGACATGCCGCTGCCGGTCGTGGCCGCCACCCAGGACCAGCTGGAATCGATTTTTGCCCGCCGCATCGCCGGCGAGACGCTGTCGGAACTGGAGCAGGCCCAGTACCTGCGCGGCCTGCTGGAAAGCATCGGCATCGTGTACGCGAAGTTCGGCTGGACCATGTGCTTCCACATCGGCGCCATGCGTTCCAACAACCTGCGCATGCTGCAGACCCTGGGCCCGGACACCGGCTTCGACTCGATCTCGGACATGACCACCTCGAACGGCCTGGTGTCGCTGCTCTCGAGCCTGGACGCCAACGACCAGCTGCCGAAGACGATGCTGTTCAACCTGAACCCGGCCATGAACGAAGTGCTGTCGACCATGATCGGCAACTTCCAGGACGGCAGCGTCGCCGGCAAGGTGCAGTTCGGCCCGGCCTGGTGGTTCAACGACCACAAGCTGGGCAACCTGGCGCAGATCCTGGCCTTCGGCAACCACTCTGTGCTGGGCGTTTTCGTCGGCATGGTGACCGACTCGCGCAGCTTCGCGTCCTACCCGCGCCACGACTATTTCCGCCGCCTGGTGTGCCGCCAGTTCGGCGAATGGGTCGAAGGCGGCGAGTACCCCAATGACTTCGAGGCGCTGTCGACGGTCGTGCGCGGCATCTGCTACGACAACGCAAAGAACTACTTCGGCCTCTAATCGCGGCCTGCAACAGGAAAGAATAGGGCGCACCTTCATGCAAAAAGTAATCTGCATTCACCCGGACGACAGCATGCTGGTCGCCCTGACCGACCTGACGCCGGGTGAAGTCGTCACGTGGAACGACGAGAACATCCTCGTCGCCACGCCGATCAAGACCAAGCACAAGCTGGCCCGGCGCGCGTTCGCGGTCGGCGACCTGCTGACCATGTACGGCGTCACCGTCGGCAAGGCGACCCAGCCGATCAGGAAGGGCGAGGCGGTCACCACCGAGAACCTGGCCCACCATGCGGCGGAAGTCGAGATCGGAGAGTCGAAGCCCTACACCTGGACCCCGCCGGACGTGGCCGACCTGAGCGGCGCCACCTTCGACGGCGTGGTGCGCGCCGACGGCCGCGTCGGCACCGCCAATTACTGGCTGATCTTCCCGCTGGTGTTCTGCGAGAACCGCAACGTCGAGCACCTGCGCAACGCGCTCGAGCGTCCGCTCGGCTACGCCCAGGACGACCTGGCGTCGCTGACGTTCCAGTTATTGGGAGAAGACATGGAGGCACCGAAGCCGGTGGTGCGCCCGTTCCCGAACCTCGACGGCGTGCGCGTCATCACCCACAACGGCGGCTGCGGCGGCACCCGTGCCGACGCCCGCTCGCTGTGCCGCGTGCTGTCCGCCTATGCCGACCACCCGAACGTGGCCGGCATCACCGTGTTCTCGCTGGGCTGCCAGAACGCCCAGATCGCCATGTTCAAGGAAGCGCTGGCCAAGCAGAACCCGGACTTCGACAAGCCGGTGCTGATCTATGAACAGCAGCAGTGGGACAGCGAAGAAAAGATGATGAAGGCGGTGCTGCAGGACACCCTGTCGCACCTGAAGGAAGCCAACAAGGTGACACGCCGGCCGGTGCCGCTGTCGCATCTGAAGATCGGCGTGAAGTGCGGCGGTTCCGACGGCTTTTCGGGCATCTCGGCGAATCCGGCGATGGGCTACGTGTCGGACATGGTGGTCGCCGTCGGCGGCGCCTCGATCCTGGCCGAGTTCCCGGAACTGTGCGGCGTCGAGGCCAACCTGATCGAGCGCTGCGTGGAAGACGAGGACAAGCGCCGCTTCCTGGGCATGATGCGCGACTTCGAGCAGCGCGCGCTGGCGGTCGGCACCCATTTCGCCGATAACCCGAGCCCGGGCAACATCCGCGACGGCCTGATCACCGACGCCATGAAGTCGGCCGGCGCGGCCAAGAAGGGCGGTACCTCGCCGATCGTCTCGGTGCTGGACTACGCCGAGCAGACCGACAAGCCGGGCCTGTCCCTGCTGTGCACCCCGGGCGGCGACGTCGAGTCCGTCACCGGCATCGTGGCCTCGGGCGCCAACGTGGTCCTGTTCTCGACCGGCCTCGGCACCCCGACCGGCAACCCGATCGTGCCGGTGCTGAAAATCTCGAGCAACACCCGGGTCGCCAACAAGCTGTCGGACATGATCGACTACGACTGCGGTCCGGTCATCGAAGGCAAGCCGCTGCCGGACGTCGCGCGCGGGCTGTTCGACATGGTGGTGGCCACCGCCGGCGGCAAGTACACCTGCAAGGCGGACCGCCTGCAGCAGTACGACTTCATCTTCTGGAAGCGCGATATTTCGCTTTGACCGAGGCGCACGCGGGCTCGGGGAGTCCACCCTACCGTTGTCGGCAGGTCGTAGGGTGGGCTTCCCGAGCCCACGCGCAACCGGCGCTACGCCGAGAATAGAAAGAGACACATGCAACAACTGAAACGCAGCGCCCCGTTCGCGCTGCCCATCAAGATCCTCCAGTTCGGCCAGGGCAACTTCATGCGCGGCTTCTTCGACTGGCAGATCGACCTGCTGAACGAGCGTACCGGCCTGGATGCCGGCGTGGTGGT
>JAKOOD010000111.1 GCA_022701635.1 Burkholderiaceae bacterium
TCTGCATGTGCAGGTCGAAGAACCGGATCGTGTTGCGGCCGGCCGCCTTGGCCTGGTACATCGCGAGGTCCGCACGCTTGAGCAGTTCGTCGATGTCCTTCATGTCCTTGTCGAACAGGGCCACGCCGATACTCGGGCTCGCGTGGTGCTCGTGTCCATCCAGCGGGAAGGGTTCGTCGAATGCCCCGAGCAGCTTTTCGGCGACCACCTCGGCCTGGGCTGCCGCCTCTTCCGGGTCGATGCTCAGGGACTCCAGCACGATGACGAATTCGTCCCCGCCATGCCGCGCCACCGTGTCGCTGCCACGCGATACCCGCGCTTCGAGCCGCCGCGCGACCTGCTGCAGCAGCTGGTCGCCCTTGTCGTGCCCGAGCGTATCATTCAAGGTCTTGAAGTTGTCGAGGTCGATGAACAGCACGGCGCCGCCATGGCCGTCGCGCTTGGTCGCCGCGACCGCGTGCCGCAGGCGGTCCAGCAGCAGGCGCCGGTTCGGCAAGCGCGTCAGGGGATCGTAGAAGGCAAGGTTCAGGATCGCCTGCTCGTCGCGTTTGCGCTGGGTGATGTCGGTGTCGATTGCCAGCACCGACTGCGGCTGTCCATCGTCGCCGCGTACCAGGGTCAGGTGCGATTCGACCGGCACCTCGCTGCCGTCCTTGCGGCGCTTGGTGAGTTCACCGCGCCACTCGCCCTTGCGCAAGGCCTGCTCGAACGCCTGCTCCAGGTCTGCCTTGTCCAGCGCCAGGAGTTCGCTCTTGGTCTTGCCGATGGCCTCGGCGGCGGTCCACCCGAACAGGCGTTCGGCGCCCTGGTTCCAGTAGCTGATCCGCAAATCGGTGGCGGACACCGAGATCGCATCCTGGGCCTTGTCCAGGAGCGATGCCAGCAGCCGGTTGCGGGTCTCGGCCGCGCGGCGCTCGGCTTCGGCCTGGCGCTCGGCGCTGATGTCGAGCATCGCCCCGATCACGTTGCGCGTTGCACCTTCGGGGTCGCGCCTGAACACGCCGTTGTCGCGTATGGTGATGTACGAGCCGTCCTGGCGCAGGAAACGGTATTCCGCACGCCAGGTTTCCTGTCCACCGTCCATTGCCGCATACAATCCGCTGACGACGCGCTCGCGGTCCTCCGGTGCGATCCGCGACGTCCAGTCGCGGATGCCGCCATCGAAGGCGTCTGCGCCGTAGCCGAATACCGATTGCACGCCCTCGCTCCACCAAAGGCGGTCATTGGGGACATCCCAGTCCCAGATGACGTCGCTGGTCACCTTGGCCACCATCCTGAGCCGCTCGGCGCTCTCGCGCTCCATTTCCTGCAGCCGCTTGCGCTCGGTAATATCGGTGGTATAGGTCGCCAAGCCTTCTTCCGTAGGGAAGATACGCACATTCTTCCAGACCTGCAGCGGGGCGTAGTATTCCTCGAATTCGACCGGCTGCCGGTGCGCCATCACGCGCTCGTACTCCCCGCCGAAATGCGTTCCCACCAGGTCGGGATAGGCCTCCCACAATACCTTGCCGAGCAACTCCTGGCGGGCGCGCCGCAGCAGCCGCTCGGCTGCGAGGTTCAGGTACCTGAACCGCCATTGCCGGTCCAGCGTGTAGAACGCATCGGACATGGCTTCCAGCGTGCCCAGGAGCTTGTGCGACATCGCCTGCAACGCTGCGCTCGATTGCCGTAGCTCCGTGATGTCGTGCGCGGTGCCTGCCAACATCAGTTCGCCGGACGCGTCGCGGTACGGCACGCCCTGTACGCGCACATGGCGTGCCGTACCGTCAGGCCGGACGACACGGTATTCGAGCGCGATCCGGCGCGGCTGCTGCCGGTTTTCCCGGAGCGCGGCCAGCACCGTGGGCCGGTCGTCCGGATGCACCAGCGACAGGTAGGTCTCGGTCCTGCCGTCAAAGCGCCTGGTATCGATCCCCATGATGCGGCAGGTCTCGTCCGACCAGACCAGCTTGTCGGAAGGCGGGTGGAATTCCCAGGTGCCGACGTGACCGAGGGCCTGCACCTCGGCCATCTGCCATGCCACCGACTGCTGGCGCGTCAATGCACCGGGCTGTCCTGCGCTGGCTGATCTGTCGTCCGTCATCATGCTCTGGTTCCGCGATGTGCTGCAGCGTGACGCTGCGGGCACGCAGGCCCGCCCTTCAGGTCGCGCCCAGGCGCGGCGGACACACGTCTGCGTCTTCGAGCAAGACCTGGACCGCCCGGCTGAATGCCGGGATATCTGCCGGCTTACGGCTGGTGACCAGCTTGCCGTCGATGACGACTTCCTGGTCCACCCATTCGGCGCCGGCATTGCGCAGGTCCACCTCGAGACTGGGCCAACTGGTGACCCGCTTATCGGCAACGACGTCAGCGTTAATCAAGGTCCAGGGACCATGGCAGATCGCTGCGATCGGCTTGTTTCCGACGCTGAATTCGCGAATGAAATCGATCGAGCGCTCGCTCAGGCGCAGCAGGTCGGGATTGGCGACGCCGCCGGGCAATACCAGCATATCGAAGTCGGCCTGGCCGACGTCGTGCACATTGCGCTCGACCTTGAATGTCGATGCCGGTGTCAGGTGGTTGAATGCCTGAATCTCCTCGCCGGCAGCCTTCGGCGATACCAGCGTCACCGCTGCCCCCCGCGCTTCGAGGTAGCCGCGCGGCTCCGTGTACTCGACCTGTTCCACGCCATCGGTCATCAGGACCGCGACGCGCTTGCCTTGCAGTCTGTTGCCATCACCAGTGTTCGGGTTCATCTCGACTCTCCTTGACGCTCAAAGTAAACCGCCAGAAGCAAAATTCTAGATTCGTCCCTGGCGGTGTGGCGCGCGGCTTGCGCTTTCAGGCCACGGTCGCGGGCATTCGCCCGGCCAGCGTCTGGCGGTAGACCTGCATCGTGTCGCGCGCCATGCGGATGGTGGTGAAGCGCCCGCGCGCCCACGCGGCCCCGGCGGCGCCCAGCTGCGCCATCAGCACGGGATCGGCCAGCAGCCGGGCCAGCGTATGTGCCAGTACCGGTGCGTTATTGAATGGACACAACAGCCCCGTCTCGCCATGGCGGATGGCTTCGGTGATCCCGACCGAGCGCGCGGCCACCACCGGCAGGCCGGCCGCGAGCGCTTCGAGGGCCACCAGCGGATGGCCTTCGAAATACGAGGGCATGCACAGCAGGTCGGCGGCGCCCATCAGGTCCGGCACGTCACTGCGGCTGCCAAGAAAAAGTATGTGTGCCGACACGCCCAGTGCCCGCGCATGGGAGCGCAGCGCGGCTTCGAGCGGCCCCTGGCCGACCCAGGCCAGCATGGCGGTCGGACAGGCGACCAGTAGCCTGGGCAGCGCGTCGAGCAAGGTGAGGTGCGACTTCTGCTGGACGAAGCGGCCGACGGTGAGGATCAAGGGCGCGTCGCCGATGCCCAGCCCGGCGCGGACCAGGTCGCGCGGGATGCTGGCAGTGCGCGCCAGGATGCCGTTGTGGACGACCGAAAACGGGACGGCCGCGTCTGCCATGCGATAGGTCAGGCGCGCGCCCTGGCTCACGCAGATGATGCGGTCGACGTGCCGGACACCGACGGCATAGGCCGCCTCCTTCGCCTTCACTGCCGGGGTTCTCACTTTCAAGGTCCGCAGCGTGTAGGGGTTGTGCTCGGTGCGGATGACCGCGCGCGCCCCCCAGCGCCTGGCGGTGGCGGCCAGCTTGTGGCCTTCCTCCGGGACACCGGCATGCAGGTGCACGATGTCGGGGCGGACACGCTCGAGGACGGCGCCGAACATCGGCGAGCCTTGCCTGAGTGCGGCCAGCGGCAGCGTGACGACCGGCAGGCAGGCGCCGCGCGCCCTGCGCGTCGTGTTGAGACTGGCGTAGGTGCTTGGAAACACCAGCGTGGCACGCACGCCGGGAGGCAACGCGCCCGCCAGCGTGATCATGTGCTCGCCCAGGCCGGATGGCTCGATACTCTCGGTGACCATCAGCACGGTGAGGGGGGGCGAGCTCGCGCCGTTGTCGTCGGACTTCATCTGGCCCAAATTAGAAGAGGGCCGCCGGATAGCAACCCACGATCGCCGCGCGGCCTCGCGGCCATCCACACAGCGCGGAGACGGCGCATCGGCCTTGAACCTGTCCTGCCTGCCCTTCACTTGGTCCGGCGCTTCACCGCGTAGCCGTACTGCACCGGCCACGCAGGCTCTTCCTCGAACGCATGCTGGGCCTTCAGCGCCCAGTACGGTTCACGCAGCAGTTCGCGCCCGACCAGCACCAGGTCGGCATCGCCGCCGGTGACGATTTCGTCGGCTTCCCTGGGGTCGGTGATCAGCCCCACGGCACCGGTCGGGATATCGGCGCCGTCACGGATCCTGCGGCTGCACGGCACCTGGTAGCGCTTGGCCACCGGGATGCGCGCGGTCGGCAGGTTGCCGCCGGTCGAGACGTCGATCAAGTCGACGCCGGCCGCCTTGAGCTGCCGCGACAACGCCACGGATTGATCGATATCCCAGCCGCCCGCCGTCCAGTCGGTCGCGGAGAGGCGCACGAAGAGCGGCAGCTCGCCGGGCATCACGGCGCGCACGCGCTCGGTCACGCGCAGCACCAGGCGCATCCGGTTGTCCAGGCTGCCGCCGTACTCGTCGTTGCGCTGGTTGCTGTGGGGCGACAGGAACTGGTGCAGCAGATAGCCGTGCGCAGCGTGGATTTCCAGCAGCTTGAAGCCGGCGGCCAGCGCACGGCGCGCGGCCGCCTCGAACAGGTCGACGATGCCATCGATGGCCCCCTTGTCCAGGGCGGTGGGCAGCGGGTCGTCCGGATAGAAGGGCACCGGACTGGGCGCCACAACCTGCCAGCCGCCCTCGGCGCTGGTCTTGAGGGTCGCGCCGCCTGTCCACGGCGCCGCAGTGCTTGCCTTGCGGCCGGCGTGCGCCAGCTGGATGCCGGCCACCGCCCCCTGGCCGTGGACGAAGGCGGCGATCCTGGCCAGCGGTGCGACGTGGGCGTCGCTCCAGATGCCGACATCGCCCGGCGTGATGCGGCCTTCCGGGCTGACGGCGGTGGCCTCGACCATCACCAGGGCGGTGCCGCCGACCGCGCGGCTGCCCAGGTGCACCAGGTGCCAGTCGTTGGCGAACCCATCCTCGGCGGAATACTGGCACATGGGTGCCATCGCGATCCGATTGCGCAGCACCACGCCGCGCAAGTTCAGTGGGCTGAGCAGGTCGACCTCCGGCACCTCGCGGTCGTGGGAGGCGTCCGCCAGGGCGCCGTGCGTGGCGGGCTGTGCGGCCAGGTCGGGAGGCTGGGCAACATGTGGGTTCATCGCTTACCTCTGGATTCAGAGACGTGACCGATTTAGACAAGGATGGAAGGTTCGAGTTGCACAGGCGACGCTCTGGATCCTCATTCCGGCCGGCCATCCGGGCTGCGGTCCGGCCGCGCCATCCGGTTGCGGCCGAGGCGCTCCTGCACAAAGGCGAGTGCGTCCAGCATCGGCCGGTGCACCTGCCGGCACATGCCGCGTTCGCTGTCGCAGTCCCACAGGCCCATCGGTATCCAGGGACGCGGCCGGTGCCAGTCGAACATGCCGATGATCGGATAGAGGCAAATGCCTGCCAGGGGCACGCTGGCGTCGAACAGGCCTTCGACTTCGTCCGCCAGTTCGTGGATCCAGCGCGCCCGGTGCACGCCCCAGTGCGAGGTTTCCGAGATGACGAGCTCACCGCCGTAACGCGCATGCACCGACCCGATCAGGTCGCGCAGCGGCACCCGGCGCGGGTCGTCGTCGTCGAGCCATTCCCCTTCCCGCCCGAGCTCCCATTGCGAGTTCCAGTAATAGTTGATGCCGACCACGTCGAGGTGCGCGCGGCTGCCGCCCAGTTCGGGCAGGGTCCGCCCGCACAGCATGTCCCAGCTTTCGAACACCTGCTCGTCGTTGAAGATGCGGGCCTCGCGCAGCGATGCGGGCTGCTCGTCCCTCGGCGCCACATGGCACAGCGGGTCGGCATTCAGGAAGCGCGCGTCCGGGACCCTGGCGCGGATGGCGTCGATGCCGGCGATCGCGGCACGGGCCAGTGCCACCTTGAACTCGTGGTGGCGGCCTGTCATGTAGGGCGCGAAACGGCCGACCTCGCCCGCCGCCCATGAAAAGTAGGAGGGCTCGTTGACCGGGGTAAACCACAAGGTACCCTGGAGCCGGTCGCGCAGGTAGTCGGCACAGGCCGCGCAATACGCGGCGAACCTGGAGGCGAAATCGGCCGACAGCGGATCCAGGCCTGCCGGATAGCCAAAATGGAACAGGTCCCAGACCACGTCGACCTGGTGCTTGCGGGCGGCGCGGACCAGCGGTTCGACCGAGGAAAAATCAAAAACGCCGCGGCCCTGGTCGACCAGCGGCCAGCGGATGCCGTCGCGCACTGCCCGGATGCCGATCTCGCACAAGCGCCGGTAGTCGGCGTCGGCATGATGCAGGTGCCAGGTCTCCTGCATCAGGTCGATCCAATCGCCCTCGCGGTTGAATCCTGTCGTACATTCGAATCCACCGAGAAAGTAGCTGCTGAATAACATGGTGAACGCCCTCCGGGCTTTGCGAGCGCACCTAGTTTATTAGCGGACGGAGAACGCGCTGCCGGTGTACGTGCAGCTGGAATGTAGGTCAAGTCCCACGATTTGCAGGCAATCCAAGACCAAAATGGCTGGAAGCCATACCCCGATGTGAACCCCGGTGTCTTCATTGCGCCTGACGGCGCCTTCATGCATGACCTTGCCGTCCACCGTGGCGCACCTTCCAGCTGCCGGCGCGCCCCAAGCCGGGGGCTCAGACCAGCGCGTGCCCCCGCAACCGCGTCAGGATCGCCAGCGGACTGGCTTCCTTGTCGTACTGGTGC
>JAKOOD010000148.1 GCA_022701635.1 Burkholderiaceae bacterium
GCGGGCGCCGAAAGCCTGACCAAGCGTTCGGTGGGCTTCGTGGATTCGAAGGCGGCAGGCGACGAGATGGCCGACATCAAGCGCATGTTCACGCCGGAGTTCCGCAACCGCCTGGATGCGATCATCAGCTTCCGCGCGCTGGACGAGGACATCATCCTGCGCGTCGTGGACAAGTTCCTGATGCAGCTGGAAGAGCAGCTGCACGAGAAGAAGGTGGAAGCGATCTTCACCGAGAAACTGCGCAAGTTCCTCGGCAAGAAAGGCTTCGATCCGCTGATGGGCGCCCGTCCGATGTCACGCCTGATCCAGGACATGATCCGCAAGGCGCTGGCCGACGAACTGCTGTTCGGCCGCCTGGTCAACGGCGGACGCGTCACCGTGGACCTGAACGACAAGGACGACGTGATCCTCGAGTTCTCCGAAGGCGACGTCCCGCCGCCGCCGGAACCGGTCGAGACGGTCGAGATCGAGTAATCGCTCCGGCCAGCTCGCAAGACGACGAAAGCCCGCCTCGTGCGGGCTTTTTTTCGTCCTGATGTTTCTCCATGGTTTCATGATGTTGTCATGCGGCATTTTTATACTGCCGGTACCCCCGATCCCGCGCAGCTCATCATGACACTCTCCCGCCTCCAGACCGGCACCAAGATCCTCGGTGCCTTCGCCGTGGTCTCCCTCGCCATCGTCGTCATTTCCATCGTCGCGCTATGGCGCATGCACGCGGCCGACGCCACCACCCACGACCTGGTCGACAACAAGCTGGCGCGCCAGCAGCTGACGTCCGAACTGCTGGGCGTGGTGCGCCTGAACGGCGTGCGCGCGGTGTCGATCGCGCGCAGCGACAGCCTCGAAGTCGGCGATTATTTCCAGGCACAATTAAATAGCGGCGAGAAGAGCGCTACACAGATCGAGGCGCGCCTCGCCAAGCTGCCGGCCTCGGCCGACGAACACATCCTGCTGGAGCGTGTCAAACAGCACAAGCTGGCCTACCTGAAAGTGCGCCAGCAAGTGTTCCAGGCCAAGGAATTCGGCAAGACCCAGGAAGTGGAGCAATTGACCGGCAACGCGCTGGCGCGCACCTTCGACGCCTGGAGCGGCGCGCTCGAGGCGCTGCTGGCGCGCCAGACGCGCGAGGCGCATGCGCTGGCCGAGGCCTCGTCCGCCGCCTTTGCCTTCAGCCGCGGCCTGCTGCTGGGGCTCGGCTTGCTGGCGCTGGCGGTGGGCTGCGTCACCGGCGCACTGCTGACGCGCAGCATCGTGCGCCCCCTACAGGCCGCGGTCGACCTGGCCGAGCGCGTGGCCGGCGGCGACCTGAGCGGTGTCATCGCGCACCGCCGCGTCGATGAAATCGGCCGTTTGTTCGATGCCCTGAACCACATGACCGACGGCGTCTCGAGCACGGTGGCGAAAGTCCTGGTCTCGGCGCGCCGCATCGACGATGCATCGGGCGAACTGGCTAGCGGCAACCGCGACCTGGCGCGCCGCAGCGCGCAGCAGGCCCACAGCCTGCACCGGACCGTCGGCGCCATGGCCGAGCTGACGGAAGCCGTGCAGCGCAACCACGCCCATGCGCACGACGCCAACGCCCTGGCCTTGACGGCGTCCTCCGTGGCGCGCGAAGGCGCCGGTGCGGTGGCGCAGGTGGTCGAACGCATGGACACCATCCGCGCCTCGGCCGCGCGCATCGGCGACATCACCGCGCTGATCGACGGCATCGCCTTCCAGACCAATATCCTGGCCCTGAACGCAGCGGTGGAAGCGGCCCGTGCCGGCGCCGAAGGGCGCGGCTTTGCCGTGGTGGCGGCCGAGGTGCGCAACCTGGCCCAGCACTCGGCCTCGGCAGCGCGTGAGATCAAGGCGCTGGTGCAGGAGACCGTCGCCACGATCGAAGCCGGCACCACCATCGCCGGTGCCGCCGGTGGCACCATGCAGCAGATCCTCGAACGAGTCGAGCGCGTGGCCGGCCTGCTGCAGGCGATCAATGCCGCCAGCGCCGGGCAGGCGTCCGGCATTGCCCAGGTGCGCGCCGTGATCGCCGAACTGGACGATGCAACCGGCCAGGATGCTGCACTGGTCGGGCGTGCCGCGGCGGCGGCCGAGAGCATGCGTGGCCAGGCCGAGCAGTTGACCGGCGTGGTGGCGACCTTCCGCATCCGTGATACCTCAAGGGAATCACAGCGGCTTGAATCATATATTGGACAAATCACAGCAGGCGCGGCAAGCTAGGCTTTTGTTTCAGTTACGATCGATCAGGAGCTCCACCATGCCGACATACCGTTCCCGCACCACCACCCAAGGCCGCAACATGGCAGGCGCCCGCGCCCTGTGGCGTGCCACCGGCATGAAGGATGGCGACTTCGAAAAACCGATCATCGCCGTCGTCAACTCCTTCACCCAGTTCGTGCCCGGCCACGTCCACCTGAAGGACCTCGGCCAGCTGGTGGCGCGCGAGATCGAGGCGGTCGGCGGCGTTGCCAAGGAATTCAATACCATTGCCGTCGACGACGGCATCGCGATGGGCCATGGCGGCATGCTGTACTCGCTGCCGTCGCGCGACCTGATCGCCGACTCGGTCGAGTACATGGTCAACGCCCACTGCGCCGACGCCATGGTCTGCATCTCGAACTGCGACAAGATCACGCCCGGCATGCTGATGGCCGCGATGCGCCTGAACATCCCGACCGTGTTCGTGTCCGGCGGACCGATGGAGGCGGGCAAGGTGGTCAAGGTCGTCAACAACGAGCAGAAGATCATCAAGCTCGACCTGATCGACGCCATGATCAAGGCCGGCGACGCCAAGGTGTCCGATGCCGACGTGCTGGAAGCCGAGCGCTCGGCCTGTCCGACCTGCGGCTCGTGCTCGGGCATGTTCACCGCGAATTCGATGAACTGCCTGACCGAAGCGCTCGGCCTGTCGCTGCCGGGCAACGGCACCATCGTCGCCACCCACAGCGACCGCAAGGAACTGTTCCTGAAAGCGGGGCGCCTGATCGTCGACATCGCCAAGCGCCACTACGAACAAGACGACTACTCGGTGCTGCCGCGCTCGATCGCCAGCAAGGCCGCGTTTGAAAATGCGATGGCGCTGGACGTGTCGATGGGCGGCTCCACCAACACCGTGCTGCACCTGCTGGCCGCCGCGCACGAAGCGCAAGTGGCGTTCACGATGGCCGACATCGACCGCATCTCGCGCCTGGTGCCCTGCCTGTGCAAGGTGGCGCCGATGACGGACAAATACCACATCGAAGACGTGCACCGTGCCGGCGGCATCATCTCGATCCTGGGCGAACTGGCACGCGCCGGCCTGCTCGACACCTCGCTGCCGACCGTGCACAGCCCGACGCTGGGCGACGCCATCGAACGATACGACATCCGCCGCAGCGACGACCGCGCCGTGCACCAGCTGTTCCGCGCGGCACCGGGCGGCGTGCCGACCCAGGTGGCGTTCTCGCAATCGGAACGCTACGCATCCAACGACCTCGACCGCAGCCTGGGTTGCATCCGCGACCGCGAGCACGCCTATTCGCAGGACGGCGGCCTGGCTGTCTTGTACGGCAACATCGCCGAGAAGGGCTGCATCGTCAAGACCGCCGGCGTCGACGAAAGCATCCTGACATTCTCCGGCCGCGCGCGCGTGTTCGAGAGCCAGGATGCGGCGGTCGACGCCATCCTGGGCGACCAGGTGACGGCGGGCGACGTCGTCATCATCCGCTACGAAGGACCGAAGGGCGGACCGGGCATGCAGGAGATGCTGTACCCGACCTCGTACATCAAGTCGAAGGGCCTCGGCAAGGCGTGCGCGCTGTTCACCGATGGACGTTTCTCGGGCGGCTCGTCGGGCCTGGTGATCGGCCATGCGTCGCCGGAAGCGGCCGAAGGCGGCGCGATCGGCCTGGTGGAAGAGGGCGACTTCATCGACATCGACATCCCGGCGCGCACGATCGCCTTGCGTGTGTCGGCCGAGGAGCTGGCGCACCGCCGCATGGCGATGGAAGCGCGCGGGGCGGATGCATGGCAGCCGGCCGGCCGTGAACGTGTGGTGTCGCAAGCCTTGCAGGCGTATGCGGCGCTGACCACGTCGGCGGATCGTGGGGCGGTGCGCGATTTGTCGCAACTGAAGCGTTAAGGCCTGGCGCTTCGTTGGCTCACTGATAGCCACTGAAAATAAGACCGTCGCCCCTGCCTGCGCAGGGGCGACGCTTCTGCAGTCGGTGGCCACAAGCGCATCGACTACCATCAAACCGCCCCCAGAGCCCCCACCAGATCCGCCCGCTGGTCCTCGACATCCTCGATCCCCACCGACAAGCGGATCAAGCCATCCCCGATTCCCAGCAGCGTCCGCTGTTCCGGCGGTATGGTCGCATGCGTCATGATCGCCGGATGCTCGATCAGGCTCTCCACGCCACCCAGGCTCTCGGCCAGCGTGAACACCTCGCAATGCTCGAGGAAGCGGCGGGCGCCGGCCAGGTCGGTGTCGAGGTCGACCGAGATGATGCCGCCGTAGCCCTGCATCTGGCGCCGCGCCAGTTCGTGCTGGGGGTGCGACGCCAGGCCAGGGTAATGCACGCGCTTTACCTTCGGCTGCGCCTCTAGCCACCCGGCCAGCTCCAGCGCATTGGCATTGCTGCGCTCGACCCGCAGGGTCAGGGTCTTGATGCCGCGTAGTACCAGGAAGCTGTCGAACGGCCCCTGGATCGCACCCACCGCATTCTGGATGAAGCCGAGGCGTTCGCGCAGCGGCTGGTGGCGGGCTTCGGTACCGACCACGGCCACGCCGCCGATCACGTCCGAGTGCCCGTTCATGTACTTGGTGGTCGAGTGCACCACGATGTCGATGCCCAGTTCCAGCGGCCGCTGGTTCACCGGGCTGGCGAAAGTGTTGTCGCAGACGGTAATGATGCCGCGCCCGCGGCATGCCTCGGCGACGGCGCGCAGGTCGGCCAGCTTCAGCATCGGGTTGGTCGGGGTCTCGACCCACACCATCTTCGTGTCCGGACGCAGCGCGCCGGCCAGGGCCAGCGGGTCGGTCAGGTCGACGTAGCTGAATGCGTGGCCGGCGCTGAGGCGGCGCACCCGCTCGAACAGGCGGAAGGTGCCCCCGTACATGTCGTCGCCGGCGACGATGTGGGAGCCGGCCGGCAGCAGTTCCAGCACGGCGGCGATGGCCGCCAGGCCGGACGCGAAGGCAAAGGCGGCGGCGCCGCTTTCGATGTCGGCCACGCAGCGTTCCAGTGCCCAGCGCGTCGGATTGTGCGAGCGGCCGTAGTCCAGCCCCTTGTGCACGCCCGGGCTTTCCTGGGCAAAGGTCGAGGTGGCATAAATCGGCGGCATCACGGCCCCGGTGGCCGGGTCGGGCGCCTGGCCGCCATGGATCACGCGGGTGGCCAGGCGGCGCTTGTGCTTGGTATCGTCGCTCATGTCAGGTAATCATGTCAGGTAAGCGTCCTACGCAGGTGATTCAACAGGTCGAAACGCGTGATCAGGCCATGGAAATGGTCGCCGTCGGCGATGACCGCGGTCAGGCCG
>JAKOOD010000161.1 GCA_022701635.1 Burkholderiaceae bacterium
TCGACGGGCGCGCGGTGCACGCCAGCGTGTTCAGCCCGATCGGGCAACTGGTGTGGAAACTGCCGGGCCGCCCGCGCGACCAGCTGCGCCTGGCGCTGGCGCGCACTTACAAAGCGCCGCAGCCGGGTGCCCTGGTGCCGCGCCGCTACACCGTCAACAACGACAACGGCCCGGCCAACCCCGACTTCGAAGGCAATCCGGGCCTGCGTCCGGAACTGGCCTGGGGCCTGGACGCGGCGCTGGAATCCTATTTCGCGCACGACGGCATGGCCAGCGTCTCGGTGTATGCGCGCCGCATCCGCGACGTGGTGCTGCAGCGGCTGTACCAGGATGGCCCAAGCTGGGTCGCGACGCCCGCCAACGACGGCGGCGCGAGCGTGCACGGCATCGAAGCCGACCTGCGCCTGCCGCTGCCGGCACCCGCGCGGGTCGCGCCAGCCCGCTGGCCGGCCGTCGAGCTGCGCGCCAACCTGGGCCGCAACTGGTCGCGCGTGGACGCCCTGCCCGGCCCGGACAACCGGCTCGCGGCGCAGGCGCCGTTCACGCTCAACCTGGGCGCCGATGCGCGCTTCGCCGGCAACGCCCACAAGCTGGCGGCCGGCCTCAACCTGCATGTGGTCGGCGCCAACACGGCGCGCGTGGCCCCCAGCCTGACATCGAGCACCGGCATGGTGCGCGAGCTCGAAGCGTATGCGGCCTGGTTGGCCGCCGGCGCCCAGTGGCGCCTGACGCTGCCCGATGTGCTGCGGCGTAGCGCACGTGAAAGCCAGGTCTACCAGGATGCGACGCTGCTGCAGCAGCGCTTCGTCGGCACGCCGCGCCGTGCGGCGTTGCGGCTGCAGGTGGAGCTGCCGATCTAGTACAGTCAGATAGATTCTCACGAAATATTGCAGTAGAACAAACAGTTTCGACGCGGTACCATGTTGCCCTCATCGTTCCTGCTTCCATCATGCGCGCCACCTTTCTTGTCGTCGCCAGCGCGACCCTCCGCCGCAGCCTGCTGCTGGGCCTGACCCTGCTGGCCATCGGCGTCGCCCACGCCGGCGAGCCGCCCGTCCCGATCGCCGCCTTCTTCGACAATCCCAGCCTGAGCAATGCCAAGCTGTCGCCCGACGGCAAGCATCTGGCCATGCTCGTCAACAATACGAAGGGCCATGACCAGCTCGGCGTCGTGACCCTGGCCGACAAATCGATCAAGGTGGTGGCCGCGTTCGCGGGCGCCGACGTCGGCCGCTTCGAGTGGGTCAACGACGACAGGCTGCTCTACGATTCGCGCGACAAGCACACGGCGCCGGGTGAGGAGCGCTATGCGCCCGGCCTGTTTGCCGTGAACATCGACGGCAGCTTGCGGCGCCAGCTGGTGCATGTGACGGGAAGCAAATTCATCTCAAACGGCAGCGACAGCTGGCACGAGGCGCTGCCCTGGCATACCTTCATGCTGGACCAGGCCGGCGCGCAGGATTCGAACGCGGTCTACGTCGAGAGCGTCGAATTCGGAAAAGATCATGCGGTCAAGGAGGTCGAACTGATCAGGCTCGACACCGTCAGCGGACGCTGGGACCCGGTCACCGGTCCGGCGCAAGGCAAGACGCAGGACTGGTGGCTCGATGCCAAGGGCAGGCCGGCGCTGGCCACCACGGTCGAGGAGAACATCGAGACCCTGCATTACCTCGATCCAGCCAGCGGCCGCTGGCGCAAACTGTTCGCGCAGGACGTCTTCCTCGGGGCCAAGGGTGCGTTCACGCCGCTCGGCTTCGCACCCGACGGCACGCTGTACGTGGTCAGCCGCCGCGGGCGCGACAAGAGCGCGCTGTTCGCCTATGACCTCGCCAGCGGGAAGCTGGCCGAGCAGCCGCTGGTCGACCTGGACGAATACGATTTCCGGGGCGAGCTGGTAGCCGGCGCCGGCAAGCTGCTGGGCGTCCGCTATACGGCCGATACCGAAGCGGTGGCCTGGTTCGATCCGGCCATGAAGGCGGCGCAGGCGACGGTCGACAAGCTGTTGCCCGACCGCGTCAACGTGCTGAGCACCGGCAAGCGTGCCGACAGCCCCTTCCTGCTGGTGCGCTCGTGGTCCGATCGCCAGCCCCCGCTGTTCATGCTGTTCGACCTGCAGAGCGGCAAGCTGTCGATGCTGGGCAACACCCACCCGGCCATCGATCCAGCCAGGATGGCCAGGCAGGACATGGTGACCGTGAAGGCGCGCGATGGCAGGACGATCCCGGCCTGGCTGACGGTGCCGCCCAACGCGGCGGGCAAGAAACTGCCGATGGTGGTGCTGGTCCACGGCGGCCCCTACGTGCGCGGGCGCGACTGGCGCTGGGAAAGCGACAGCCAGTTCCTGGCCTCGCGCGGCTACCTGGTGCTGGAGCCCGAATTCCGCGGCAGTACCGGTTATGGCGAGGCCCACTTCCGGGCCGGCTGGAAGCAGTGGGGCCTGGCGATGCAGGACGACATCGCCGACGCCACGCGCTGGGCCATCGCCCAGGGCATGGCCGATGGGCGGCGCATCTGCATCGCCGGCGCCAGCTACGGCGGCTATGCCACCCTGATGGGCCTGATCCGCGACCCCGACCTGTACCGATGCGGGATCGACTGGGTCGGCGTCACCGATATCGGCCTGCTCTACAGCGGCAACTGGACCCGCGACAGCGACACCTCCGAAACCTACAAGCGCTACGGCATGCCGACCCTGGTGGGCGATCCGGTCAAGGGCGCCGCCCAGTTCGACGCCACCTCGCCCCTGAAGCAGGCGGCCCGGCTGACCCAGCCGCTGCTGCTGGCCTACGGTGGCGCCGACCTGCGGGTGCCGCTGTACCACGGGCGCAAGCTGTACGACGCCGTCAAGCCACATAACAAGCAGGTCGAGTGGGTGGTCTACGACGAGGAGGCGCACGGCTGGACGCTGGTCGCCACGCGGCTGGATTTCTGGGGCCGGGTCGAGCGTTTCCTGCAGAAGCAGATCGGCAACGGGGGGGACTGAACCCGGCAAGGCGGGTGGCATCGGTGCGCCGGTTTAGTAAAGTCCGGCATCGAACAAGACCGCGGGCGCCGGCCCGCGCCAGGTACCGCCTTCGATGGCAACACGCGGAGGGCTTGCCCGCATAAATTGCCAAGCAGATCACGCTTACCGCTACATTCCTTTATCATCCGTCTTTGCCATGTAAACGGAATGTAAAAGAATGGATTCGATCGAAATCGTCCTGGCGATGCTGCTCGCCGTGGTCGCCAGCGGCTTCCTGGGACGGATGCTGCCCTTCGCCGTGCCGCTGCCGCTGATCCAGATCGCGCTGGGCGCCGTGATCTCGGGCGTGCTCAAGCACGGCACGGCGCTGGAACCGGACATCTTCTTCCTGCTGTTCCTGCCGCCGCTGCTGTTCCTGGATGGCTGGCGCATCCCCAAGGTCGGCCTGTTCCGCGACAAGGGCACGATCATCGAGCTGGCTTTCGGCCTGGTGCTGTTCACCGTGGTCGGCGCCGGCTTCCTGATGCACTGGCTGATCCCGGAAATGCCGCTCGCGGTCTGCTTCGCGCTGGCGGCGATCGTGGCCCCGACCGATCCGGTGGCGGTATCGGCGATCACCAGCCGCATCCCGGTGCCGCCGCGCCTGATGCACATCATCGAAGGCGAATCGCTGCTCAACGACGCCAGCGGCCTGGTGTGCTTCCGCTTCGCGGTGGCGGCGGCCATGACCGGCACCTTCTCGATGGCGCAGGCCGGCCTGACCTTCCTGTGGGTCGCCTTCGGCGGCATCGCGGCCGGCGTGGCGGTCACCTTCGCGATCTCGCGCGTCCACCAGTTCCTGACGCGCCGCTTCGGCGACGACGAGGGCGCGCCGATCCTGATCAACCTGCTGACGCCCTTCGGCGCCTACCTGGCCGCCGAACACATCGGCGCGTCCGGCATCCTGGCCGCGGTCGCGGCCGGCATCACGATGAGCTACGTCGAACTGGGCGGCTCGGCCACGCCGACCACCCGCGTGCACCGCACCGTGGTCTGGGACACGCTGCAATTCACGCTGAACGGCGTGATGTTCGTGCTGCTGGGCGAGCAGTTGCCCGACATCCTGCGCGAAGCCGTGCACCCGCCGGGCGGCGGCCACCCGTTCAACCCCTGGTGGCTGGCCGGCAATGCGCTGGCGCTGAGCCTGGGGCTGGTGCTGCTGCGCTTCGTCTGGGTCTGGGTGTCGCTGCGCCTGACCATCCTGAACCAGCGCCGCCTGGGCCAGCAAGTGTACAAGCCGCGCCTGCGCCTGGTGCTGGCGACCTCGTTCGCCGGCGTGCGCGGCGCGCTGACCATGGCCGGCGTGATGACGCTGCCGCTGGCGCTGCCGAACGGCGACCCGTTCCCTGGCCGGCACCTGGCGATCCTGCTGGCCAGTGCGGTGATCGTGGTGTCGCTGATACTTGCCAGCGTCATGCTGCCGCGCCTGCTGCGCGGACTGGAAGTGCCGAGCGAAGGCGAAGCCGAGCAGCACGAGGACAAGGCCCGCAACGCGGCCATCGCGGCAGCGGTGGAAGCGGTCGAACGCGAGGGACGCGAGCGCAGCCGCGGTGCGGACGCGGAACTGCATACCAATACGGCCGGCCACGTCGCCAAGCTGTACCGCCACCGGCTGCGCGTGGTGCAGGAAGGCGACGCCGGCCACGATCCGCAGCACGCGCGCGATACCGAGCGCGAGTACCGCCTGATTGCGCTGCGGGCCGAGCGCGACACCATCCTGCGCCTGGGCCGGCGCCGCGAGATCCCGGACGAGACCGCGCGCAAGCTGCTGCGCGAGATCGACCTTGTGGAGGCGAGGTACCGCTAGCAATGTTCGTTCCCGTACGGTGCGTACCAACGGGGCACGCTTAGACTGGTCTTTCGGGCAGGCCTTCCGTAGGGTGGGCTCTCCGTGCCCACCCTACGAGGCCGACCATGAAAGAAGATGCACAGCAGGACAGCAATTTGATCCCCAATGCCGACCCCTCGACCGCCGCCAAGGCGGCCGGCCTGCGCTACGTCCACGACGACCGGCCCGGCATCCGCCGCGCGCCGGCCAAGGATGGCTTCGACTACGTCGATGCCAAGGGCGGGAAGGTCGACGACGAGGCCACGCTCAAGCGCATCAAGTCGCTGGTGATTCCGCCGGCCTGGCAAGATGTCTGGATCTGCCCGCAAGCCAACGGCCACCTGCAGGCTACCGGGCGCGACGCGCGCGGGCGCAAGCAGTACCGCTACCACCCCAAGTGGCGCACCGTGCGCGACGAGGTCAAGTACGAGCGCATGCTCAACTTCGGCAAGGCGCTGCCGCAGATCCGCAAGGAAGTCGACCGCGGCCTGGGCCTGTCCGGCCTGCCGCGCGAAAAAGTGCTGGCGACCATCGTCTACCTGCTCGAGGCCACCATGATCCGCATCGGCAACGACGAATACGCGCGCGATAACAAGTCGTACGGCCTCACGACCCTGCGCAACCGCCACGTCAAGATCGACGGCAGCGAAGTCGAGTTCCGTTTCCGCGGCAAGAGCGGCGTCCACCACGACGTCAAGGTGCACGACAAGCGCCTGGCGCGCATCATCCAGCGCACCCGCGACCTGCCCGGCCAGCACCTGTTCGAATACGTCGGCGACGACGGCGAGCCGCACACGGTCGATTCGAGCGACGTCAACGACTACCTGCGCGAGATCACCGGCGAGGAATACACGGCCAAGGACTTCCGAACCTGGTCGGGCACCGTGCTGGCTGCGCTGGCGCTGCAGGAATTCGAGAAAGTCGATTCCGAAGCCCAGGCCAAGAAGAACGTGGTGCGCGCCATCGAATCGGTGGCCGAAAAGCTCGGCAACACGCCTTCGGTGTGCCGCAAGTGCTATGTGCACCCGGCCGTGCTCGACGCCTACATGGACGGCACCATGCTGGAAGGCTTGCGCGCGCTGGCCGAGGAAAAACTGGTCGAGGACCTGCCCGACCTGCAGCCCGAGGAAGCCGCGGTGCTGGCCATGCTGCAGCGGCGTCTGGCGCAGGAAGTCCCGGACGACACCAAGATCCAGGTGAAGCGCCGCGCGGCGTGAGCGCGTTCGCCTCTCCACTCAACTGAAAGGAAACAGAATGACAGCAGGTACATGCACGATCGAACTGGTGCAGGCTTTCGAGCACCAGGTAACCGGTATCTCGGTCTCCGAGGACAAGCGCATCTTCGTCAACTTCCCGCGCTGGACCGAGGACAGCGCGGTGTCGGTGGCCGAACTGGTCGATGGCGGCGTGAAGCCGTATCCGGACGAGGAATGGAATGCCTGGCGCAATGCCAAGAAGGACGAGATCACGCCGGACGACCATTGGGTATGCGTGCAGAGCATCGTGGCCGACGGCCGCGGCAGCCTGTGGGTGCTGGATCCGGCGGCGCCGGCCCAGGCCCACCTGGTGGCGGGCGGCGCCAAGCTGGTGAGGATCGACCTCGCGACCGACAAGGTCGTGCAGACCATCGCCTTCGACGAAGACGTGGCGCCGCAGGGTTCCTACCTGAACGACGTGCGTTTTTCGAACGACGGCAACTACGCCTACATTACCGATTCCGGCGTGGTCGGGGCGCTGGTGGTGGTCGACCTCGCGGCCGGCAACAGCGTGCGCCTGCTGGACGGCCATCCGTCCACGCAGATGAAGAAGGGCCTGAACGTCAGTGTCGACGGCGAAGTGCTGCGCCGTCCGGACGGCCGCGGCGTGGAATTCTCCGCCGACGGCATCGAACTCTCCGGCGACGGCAAGTACCTGTACTGGCAGGCCATCAAGGGCGACGACCTGTACCGCATCCCGACCGAGGCGCTGCTCGGCGCCGGCCTGCGCGGCGAGGACGTGTCCGGGTCGGTGGAACCGTACGGCAAGAACGGCGTCAACGATGGTTTGTTGATCGCCCGCGGCACCGACGACATGTACCTGACCTCGGTGCAGGACAATGCGATCAAGGTGCGCAACCTGGCGCAGGGACCGTCGGCCGCCATCCGCACCGTGGTGCAGGACGAGCGCCTGCGCTGGCCGGACACCTTCAGCCAGGGACCGGACGGCACGATCTACGTGACCACCTCGCACATCCAGGATTCGGCCTTCTTCAAGCCGGATGCGCCGGCGGCTTTGCCTACGCAGTTGTGGAAGCTCGCGTTCGCAGAATAAACGAACGTAAAACCGTCATTCCCGCGCAAGCGGGAATCCATACTGAATAACAGAATCCGGTACTTCGGATGTACTGCGGTGCTTCGGAAATACCGTCTTCGGAATCTCGGTATGGATTCCCGCTTTCGCGGGAATGACATACTCGTTTGCAGGCACAAAGTCGTACGCGACCACACTCGGTGATCGGTTAGAACGTCAAGCGCCCCTCGATCGAATCATCCAGCGTCTTGCCGATCAAGGCCCCCACCGCCACCTTGGCGCCGGCCACGATGTTGCCATGCTTGTTGTCCCAGTAATACCCGGTCTGCGGGGTAAACCGGATCGCGGTGACGCGCGGATCGTCCTCGCCCTCGGTGAACCAGGTCTTGAGCAGCGGGTTCCACAGTTCATGGATGCGCGCACGGTCGGTCAGCACTTCGGCACGGCCGTCGAGTTCCAGGAAGCCGGCATGGGCGCCAACCTGGAAGTAGAGCTTGACAGCCGGGTTGGACGCCAGTTCCTGGTTCTTGTGGCTGTCGCTGGCGCTCAGGAACCAGAGGTTGCCGGCGTCGTCGGTCTCGCGAATGCTCATCGGACGCACACCGTTGGTTTCGCCGGTTGCGGCGGCGGTGACGAAGAAGCACGACTCGGCGTCGTCGGCCATGTCCTTGACGCGTTTCACGGCGTCGGCGCCGCTGAGGTCGCGGCGGTTTTCTTCGGGTTGGTTGCGGTTGATCGAATCCATGGTCAGTCTCCTTATGGCCGGGATGGCCGTTGCGACGACTCTAGGCATTCCAACCCGCGCCGACTGTGCGCGAGCGCACCGCCGTACCATTAACTGTTCGGAAACTGCGCCATCACCGGCCCGGCCGTGGCGGCAAGCCGATCGCCCCGGGCATGACCGCCAAAGTAAAAAATGATACAGTCAGCCTCTTTTGCAGAACCAAACGGCGCACAGCACGCGGCCATACAACCGATCGGACCAGCTTGAACTCGAGTTTCAATTTCCTTGCCGGCGGAGGCGAAATGGGCGCCCTGATCCGCGCCCACGACTGGCAGGCCACGGCGCTGGGCGCGCCCGACACCTGGCCATCCACGCTGAAGACCGTGATCCGCCTGATCCTGTCGAGCAACCACCCGATGTTCATCTGGTGGGGCGACGACCTGATCCAGTTCTACAACGACGGTTACCGCCAGACCATGGGGCCGGAACGCCATCCGGCCGCCCTCGGCCAGCCCGGCAGGGTGTGCTGGGAAGAAGCCTGGGACCTGATCGGTCCGGACATCGAACGCGTGATGGCGAACGGCGAGCCGACCTGGCACGAAGACCGGCTGGTGCCGCTGACCCGCCACGGCAAGCGCCAGGACGTCTGGTGGACCTACGGCTACAGCCCGATCGAGGACGAGTCCGGGATCCGCGGCGTGCTGGTGATCTGCAACGACGTCACCAAAGACCACCTGCTGCGCGAGCGCCTGAAACAGACCAACCACGCGCTGATCGAGACCATGGACGACGGTTTCTGCATGATCGACATCGTTCGCGACGCCGACGGCAAGGCGGTCGACTACCTGTTCGTCGAGGCCAACAAGGCGTTCGCGGCCCAGACCGGCCTGGCCGACAGCGTCGGCAAGACCGCGCGCCAGCTGGTGCCCGGGATCGAACAGCGCTGGATCGACATCTACGACGAGATCGCGCGCAGCGGCGTGGCGCGCCGCTTCGTCGAGGAATCACCGGTGATGGGACGCTGGTTCAACGTATACGCCGGCCGTATCGAGCATCCGGGGCAGTGCCGCGTCGCCCTGCTGTTCACCGACATCACCGACCGCGTCAACGCCGAGCGCGCGCTGCAGGCCAGCGAACTGCAGGCACGCACCGCCGCGGCCCTGGCCGAAGCCGAGCGGCGCCGGCTGGACGCCCTGCTCGGTTCGGTCCCGGTCGGCATCGCCTACGTCGACGCCGAAGGCGGCCTGTCCGCCACCAACCGCATGAACCAGGTGCTATGGGGCGAGCATCCGATGTCGCGCAGCCGGCACGAATATGGCGAATGGCGCGGCTGGTGGGCGGACGGTTCCGAACGCCAGGGCACGCCGCTGGGCGCCGACGACTGGGCAACGGTGCGGGCGCTGCGCGGCGAACGGGTCGACGCCGACATCGTCGACATCGAGCCCTTCGGACGGCCCGGCGAGCGGCGCACCCTGCTGATCTGCGCCGAGCCGATCCGCGACCAGGACGGCGCCGTCGGCGGCGCGATCTCGGTCAGCATGGACATGACCGAACAGATCGGCACCCAGCGCGCCCTGCGTGAAACCGAACAGAAATTCCGCACCATCACCGAGGCCATGCCGCAGATGGTGTGGTCGACCCTGCCCGACGGCCGCAACGATTATTCGAACGGCCGCTGGTGCGAATTCACCGGCCGGTCCAGCGACGACCTGCGCGGGATGCAGTGGGTGGACGTGATCCATCCCGACGACCTGGCTGCGCTGCAGGCCAACTGGCAGCGCAGCCTCGGCAGCGGCGCCCTGTTCGAGGCCGAGCACCGCATCCGCCGCCACGACGGCGAGTACCGCTGGGTGCTGAACCGCGGCCTTCCGCTGCGCGACGAAGACGGCACGATCCTGCGCTGGATGGGCACCGTGACCGACATCCACGACCAGAAGCTGGCGGCCGAGGAACTGAAGGCGGCCAATGCGCGCAAGGACGAATTCCTGGCGATGCTGGCCCACGAGCTGCGCAATCCGCTGGCGCCGATCAGCACCGCCGCGCAGATCCTCAAGCTGCCCGGCGCCGATTCCAAGCGCATCGGCAACGCCAGCGACGTCATCGCGCGCCAGGTCAGGCACATGGTGGAACTGGTGGACGACCTGCTCGACGTCTCGCGCGTCACGCGCGGGCTGGTGGAACTGGAACGCGAGCCGGTCGACCTGGCGGCGGCGCTGCAGAGCGCGATCGAACAGGCGCGCCCGCTGATCGAACGCAAGGGCCATACGCTGGCCACCCGCCTGGGCGACGCCCACGTCACCGTGCTCGGCGACCGCAAGCGGCTGGTGCAGGTGATCGTCAACCTGCTCAACAACGCGGCCAAGTACACGCCGGACGGCGGCGAGATCAAGGTCTGCGCCGCGCTCGCGCCCGGTGAAATCCGGCTGAGCGTGATCGACAACGGGATCGGCATCGACGCCGTCCTGTTGCCCGAGGTGTTCGAGCTGTTCACCCAGGCCAAGCGCACGCCCGACCGCGCCCAGGGCGGGCTCGGCCTCGGCCTGGCGCTGGTGCGCAGCATGGTCGGCCTGCATGGCGGCCGGGTCGAGGCCAACAGCGCGGGGCCGGGCCGCGGCAGCCGCTTCGACGTCGTGCTGCCGCTGCTGATGGACTGTCCGGCGGGGGCGCCGGCCGCGCCGGCCGCCACCCCGGTGCCGCCGGCACGCGTGCCGCTGCGCAT
>JAKOOD010000180.1 GCA_022701635.1 Burkholderiaceae bacterium
CGGCGCCAGCAACTGGGCGCAGGGCGGCATTGCCGCGGTGCTCGACTCGGGCGACTCGTTCGACCAGCACATCGCCGATACCCTGGTGGCCGGCGCCGGCCTGTGCGACGAGGCGGCCACGCGCTACATCGTCGAACACGGCCGCGAAGCGATCGAATGGCTGATCGAACAGGGCGTGCCCTTCACGCGCGACGACAGCGCCGAACTCGGCTTTCACCTGACCCGCGAAGGCGGCCACAGCCAGCGCCGCATCATCCACGCCGCCGACGCCACCGGCCACGCCGTGCAGGTGACGCTGGAACAGAAGGTGCGCGCGCATCCGAACATCACGCTGTTCGAGCATCACTGCGCGATCGATGTCATCACCTCTGATAAATTGACCCCGACAGGCGTACACAGCGGTGCGCCGGCGCTGGTCGGCCAGCCGCGCTGCCACGGACTCTATGTACAGGACGAGGCCAATGGCAAGGTGCTGACCTTCGAAGCCGAGCACACCGTGCTGGCCACCGGCGGCGCCGGCAAGGTCTATTTGTATACGACCAACCCGGACACCGCCACCGGCGACGGCATCGCCATGGCCTGGCGCGCCGGTTGCCGCGTGTCGAACATGGAGTTCATCCAGTTCCACCCGACCTGCCTGTACCACCCCTATGCGAAATCCTTCCTGATCAGCGAAGCGGTGCGCGGCGAAGGCGGTCTGCTGAAACTGCCGCCCGAGGCGGGTACGGCCGGCGGCACCCGTTTCATGCCGGCCCATGACGAGCGCGGCGAACTGGCTCCGCGCGACGTGGTGGCGCGCGCCATCGACTTCGAGATGAAAAAGCGCGGCCTAGATTACGTGCACCTCGACATCACGCACCAGCCGGCGGAATTTATCCAGGAACATTTCCCGACCATCTATGCGCGCTGCCTGGAGCTGGGCATCGACATCACCAGGGAGCCGATCCCGGTGGTGCCGGCGGTGCACTTTACCTGCGGCGGCGTGGTGACCGACATGGCCGGCCGCACCGACATCCCAGGCTTGTACGCCGTCGGCGAGACAGCCTATACCGGCCTGCACGGCGCCAACCGCCTGGCCAGCAACTCGCTGCTGGAATGCCTGGTGGTCGGCCGCGCCTGCGCGCACCAGATCGCCGCCACCCCGCCGCTGGAGTCGCCGCAGCTGCCGCCGTGGGACGAGAGCCGCGTCACCAACGCCGACGAAGAAGTCGTCATCGCCCATAACTGGGACGAACTGCGCCGCTTCATGTGGAATTACGTCGGCATCGTGCGGACCACCAAGCGCCTGGAGCGTGCCCAGCACCGCATCAAGCTGCTGAAGGAGGAGATCGACGAGTACTACCGCAACTTCCGCGTCACCAACGACCTGCTCGAACTGCGCAACCTGGTCGAAGTCGCCGGCCTGATCGTGCGCAGCGCGCTGTCGCGCCATGAAAGCCGCGGCCTGCATTACTCGCGCGACTATCCGGACACGCTGCCCAAGGCCTTGCCGAGCGTCCTGACCCCGCGCAGGCACTGATGACGGCGCCGCACGACGCCCACAAGCTGAGCCCGTCGACGATCCTGCTGCTGAGCGTCCCACCGCTGATGTGGGCCGGCAATGCCATCGTCGGCCGCCTGGTGCGCGAGGCGGTGCCGCCGATGACCCTCAACCTGCTGCGCTGGGCGATTGCCATGGCGGTGCTGGTGCCGCTCGGACGCGCCGCGTTCCGCGCCGGCAGCGGCGTCCTGCTGCACTGGCGCCGCTATGCGCTGCTGGGACTGCTGGGCATCGGCATGTACAACTCGCTGCAATACCTGGCGCTGCAGAGTTCGACGCCGATCAACGTCACCCTGGTTGCCTCCGGGATGCCGGTGTGGATGATGCTGGTCGGGCGCCTGTTCTTCGGCGTGGCCGTGCGCCGCTGGCAGGTGGCGGGCGCGATGCTGTCGATCCTCGGCGTGCTGGTCGTGCTGTGCCGCGGCGACGTCCACCAGCTGCTGGGCCTGCGCCTGGTCGCGGGCGACCTGTACATGATCCTGGCGACCATCGCCTGGTCGTTCTACAGCTGGATGCTGCTGCAGCCGAAGGACGCACCGGCCCTGCGCGGCGACTGGGCCGCCTTCCTGCTGACCCAGGTGGCCTACGGCTTGCTGTGGTCGGGCCTGTTCAGCGGGGTCGAGTGGTCGCTCGGCGCGCATGCGATCGTGTGGAGCGGGCCGGTACTGGCGGCCTTGCTGTTCGTGGCGCTGGGGCCGGCGGTGCTGGCCTATGCGCTGTGGGGCGTGGGCGTCGGCCGCGCGGGACCCAGCGTCGGCGCGTTCTTCGTCAATTTGACGCCGCTGTTCGCCGCCCTGCTGTCGTCGGCTTTCCTCGGTGAATCGCCGCATGCCTACCACGCCCTGGCCTTTGCGCTGATCGTCGGCGGGATCGCCATCTCCACGCGTCGCTAATCCGTCACCCGGGCGTCATCGGTGGCGCCCAAAATGATACGATCACATGCGAAGGAGAACATATGATGGCCGAAGCATTTACCACCCACGACCATGCGGCGAGGATCGCCGAATTCCTCGACCGCCACCCGCACGCCCTGGTCCTGACCGGGGCCGGACTCTCGACTGCCTCCGGCATCCCCGACTACCGCGACCGCGACGGCACCCGGCGCGGCAAGCCGCCGATCCACGGCCCGGATTTTCGCAAGTCCGCATTCGTGCAGCGCCGCTACTGGGCGCGCAGCATGATCGGCTGGCCGGTGTTGTCGCGCGCCCGGCCGAATGCCGGCCACGTCGCGATTGCCGGCCTGGAAGCCATCGGCCGCATCGGCTCGGTGCTGACCCAGAACGTCGACGGCCTGCACGGCCAGGCCGGCAGCCACGCCGTGCTCGAGCTGCACGGCAATATCCACACGGTGGTGTGCCTGGAGTGCGCGGCGCTGTTTCCGCGCGCCTTCATCCAGAAGCAACTGGAAGATGCCAACCCGCACATGCTGGGCGCCAACGCGACCCCGCTGCCGGACGGCGACGCCTCGGTGGAACCGACCGAGCTGGCCGATTTCCGCCTGCCCTGGTGCACCTGCTGCGACGGCACCCTGATGCCGAACGTCGTCTTTTTCGGCGACAACGTCCCGCCGGCACGTACGACCATCGCGCTGGCGCAGATGGAACGCGCGGACGCCCTGCTGGTGGTCGGTTCCTCGCTGATGGTGTATTCGGGCTTTCGCTTCTGCCGCATGGCCCAGGCCAGCGGCAAGCCGATCGCCGCCATCAATCTCGGGCGCACCCGTGCCGATGACCTGCTCGACATCAAGATCGAAGACTCGAGCGAACGCGTATTGCCGCTGGCGCTGCAACTCCTGGGCGCCGGACGGCGTCCAAGCGACATGCCGTCGCTGCCGCTTGATGGCGGCCATTTGTAAGCGTTGATTTGTGAGCGCTCATTGGTGAGTGTTCATCCGTGAGCGCGGTGAGGATGCATCCATGAACAGCGATTTGCACACCAGGTCGTGCAAGCCCGGCAAGGGATACGATGACATGACGCACTACGCCCATCCGGACAAGGTGCTGGCGGCGGTCGAATCGATTGCGGCCCAGGCCGGCGAAACCCGTTACCGGCGCGATCCGCAAGCAGAAGCGGTAACCAGGGCTGCGGGCGAAGTCGGCGTCTAGCCAGGCTGATTAACGTGATGCGTCACGCGAAATTTCGCACGAAACATCGCGCCAAATACACGCGCTGACGGCGCGGATGATCGCAACATCGTTCGGATGCACCGCCACTTCCTGCAGCCGCGCCGCCGGCACCAGGTGCACGGCCTGGCTTTCCCAGCCCATCTGCGCCGGATGGCCGCCGACGCGGCGGGCAAGGTAGTAGCGTGAATGCGTTTGCGTGCGGCTGACGT
>JAKOOD010000520.1 GCA_022701635.1 Burkholderiaceae bacterium
GAGCCTCGAGATCCTGCTCGCCTTCGCCGTCGTGTTCGGCATCGCCGCCTTTGCGCTGCGCTACATGCAGCTGTACCGCGAGCCGACCGGCTTCGACGGCACCGACGTCTGGTCGGTGGCCATCGTCGCCGGCGACAGTAAGGCGTCCGCGATCCCGGCCGAGGTCTACGACACGCTGCGCCGGAACCTCAAGGCGCTGCCGGAGGTGCGCGAGGTCGGCTTTGTCTCGTACTCGCCCTACACCAACTCGACCTGGATGAATGCCTACCGATCGCCGCAGACCGGCGCCGAGGTAGCCACCAACATCCTCGAAGCCAGCGACGGCGTGGCCGCCGCGCTGGCGATCCCGGTGGTGCGCGGGCGCTGGTTTTCCGCCGCCGACGAAGGGTCCCCGGTCGTGCCGGCGGTCATGAACCGGCGCCTGGCGGCGGCCATGTTCCCGGGCCAGGAAGCGCTCGGCCGCGAGTTCACCGACAAGGACAGCAAGCGCACGATCAGGGTGGTCGGCATCGTCGACGAATTCCGCCACCGCAGCCCGCTGATGGTCCCGGTGAATTTCATCATGACCCGCTTCGCGCCGCTCTCCAGCGAGTCGCGCGTGCGCACCATCGTGCTGAAGGTCGCGCCGGGCACGCCGCGCGGCTTCGAGGCCAGCCTGAACCGGCAACTGAAGGGGGTGCGCAACGACTGGTCGTACACGATCGCGCCGCTGGCGGCCATGCGCGCTTCGCAGATGAAGGAACTCCTGATCCCGCTGGCGGTGCTCGGAGTGATCGGCGCCTTCATGCTGGCGATGGTGGCGTTCGGCCTGTTCGGGGTCCTGTGGCAGAACACCGCGCGCCGCATTCCCGAGATCGGCCTGCGCCGCGCGATCGGCGCGCGCGCCGCCGACATCTACCGCCAGATCGTCGCCGAGCAGCTGCTGCTCAGTTCCATCGCCATCGTGCTCGGCCTGGTGTTGCTGGTGCAACTGCCGCTCACCGGCGCGCTGGGCCAGATGATGAACTGGCCGGTGTTCCTGGGGGCCGCCGGGCTGTCGATGGTGGTGATCTATCTGCTATCCTTGCTGTGTTCCCTGTACCCGGGCTGGCGCGCGAGCCGTCTCAGCCCGGCCGAAGCACTGCACCACGAATAAGACGCCATTCGAGATTGAATACCGTTTATATGGAATCCAGGCGCAGGCAGCGCGTGCTGGTGGTCGACGACGACAGCGCCGTCCAGGTGTCGCTCGCCCTGCTGCTCAAGCAGGCCGGTTTCGACGCGCGCTGCGCCGACGACCCGCGCCAGGCGCTGCAGCTGCTCGAGGACGGCCCCTTCGACCTGGTCCTGCAGGACATGAATTTTTCGCTGCAGACGGGCGGCGAGGAAGGCCTGGCGCTGCTGGCGCGCATCAAGGAACGCCACCCGGCGCTGCCGGTACTCCTGATGACGGCCTGGGGCTCGATCACGCTGGCGGTACGCGGGGTCAAGGCCGGCGCCGCCAATTTCTTCACCAAGCCCTGGGACAACGGCCAGCTGGTGGCGCTGGTGGAGGCGACGCTGCAGGCGGCCATGCAGGCGACACCAGCCCCGCAGTCGACGCCGCAGTCGACGCGCCGCGCGCTCGACGCCCGCTTCGAGTTCGGCGCCATCGTCGGCGAGCACCCGAAACTGCTCAAGGTGCTGGAGACCATCGGCCAGGTCGCGCGCACGCGCGCGCCGGTGCTGATCCTGGGCGAGAGCGGCACCGGCAAGGAACTGGTGGCCGACGCCATCCACCGCAACAGCCCGCGCGCGGCGCATCCCATCGTCAAGATCAACATGGGGGCGATCACGCCGACCCTGTTCGAGAGCGAGATGTTCGGCCACGTGCGCGGCGCCTTCACCGATGCGCGCAGCGACCGCAAGGGCCACGTCGCCATGGCCTCCGGCGGCACCCTGTTCCTCGACGAGATCGGCGAACTGCAGCGCGGCGACCAGGTGAAGCTGCTGCGCGTGCTGCAGGACCAGCGCTACCAGCCGGTCGGCGCCAGCCGGTCGGAGCAGGCCGACCTGCGCGTGGTCTCGGCCACCAACCGCGAACTGGCGGAACTGGTGGCCGGCGGCGACTTCCGCGAAGACCTGTTCTACCGCCTGAACCTGATCACGATCCGCCTTCCCGCCCTGCGCGAACGGCGCAGCGACATCCCGCTGCTGGCGCGCCACATCGTGGCCGGCGTGGCCGAGAGCTACGGCCTGGGCGGCATCGGGCTGGCGCCGGCGGCGCTCGACTGGCTGGCGGCCCAGCCCTGGCCGGGCAACATCCGCCAGCTCAAGCAGACGCTGGAACGCACCGTACTGCTGTCCGGGAAAGACCAGCTGGGGCAGGCCGACTTCCTGGCCACCAGCGCGGTCGACGAGGGCGCGCCCGGCACCCGCCTCGGGGTCGACGGCATGACGCTGGAACAGGTCGAGCGCCACATGATCGAGCAGGCCTTGCAGCAGCACGGCCGCAACATCTCGCGCGTGGCCAAGGCGCTCGGCCTGTCGCGCACGGCGCTGTACCGGCGCCTCGAGCGCCACGGCCTGGGCGGCGTGGACGAGGACGAATGAAGCGCGATGCAAGGTTCGGCATCGGCCTGGAGGTCGGACTAGGCAAGCGGCTGGGACTCTACCTGGTGGCGCTGCACCTGCCGCTGTTCGGCTGCGCCATCCTGCTGCTGCCGGCGCAGCCGTTGTGGTTCGTGCTGGCCGAAGCGGCGCTGCTGGCCAGCCTGGCGCTGGGCTGGCGGCTGGTGCGGCGCGCGCTGGAACCGCTCGGCTACACGCGCCGCTTCCACGACCTGCTGCAGGACCAGCAGTACGCCAACCGGCTGGCGGCGCCCGGCACCCACGAACTCGACGACCTGGTCGGCGTCTTCAATACCATGCTCGCCGCGCTGCACCGCGAGCGCCTGGCGATCGGTGAACAGCAGGGCTTCCTCGACCGCCTGCTGGAAGCGACGCCGGGCGCGGTGCTGGTGTTCGACTTCGACGGCGCCATCAGCCTGCTGAACGCGAGCGCCGCCGGCCTGCTCGGCCTGGAACGCCCGCTCGGCCAGCCGCTGCGCCACTGGCTGGAAGTCGGCGGCACCTGGTCGGCCACGCTCGACGCCCGCGCACGCGCGCGTAGCCGCCAGCTGGTCGCCCAGCTCGATGCGCTGCCGCTGGGCGACAGCCGCCTGCTGACCGATCTGGAGGGGCGGCGCTACCGCGCCCAGCGCGGCCAGTTCTTCGACCGCGGCTTCGCGCGCCACTTCCTGATGGTCGAGGAGCTGACCGCCGAACTGGAAGACTCCGAGCGCGCCACCTACGCGCGCCTGGTCCGGGTGCTGGCGCATGAAGTCAACAACACGGTGGCCGCCACGCGCTCGGTGCTGGACTCGCTGCTGACCTACCGCAACCAGCTGGCGGCGTCCGACGCCGACGATTTTGCCACCGCGATCCTGGCGGTCAAGCGCCGCAACGTGAGCCTGGGCGAATTCATCGACCGCTTCACCACGGTGGTCAAGATGCCGCCGCCGGTGCTGCGCCCGGCGGCGCTGCGCGAGGTCATGGACGACATCCTGTGGCTGAACCGGGACGCCTGCGCCAGCCGCGGCATCCAGCTCGGCTGGGCCCGGTGCGACGCCGTGCCCGCGCTCGCGCTCGACGTGCAGCTGATCGAGCAGGCGCTGCTCAACATCGTCAAGAATGCGGTGGAAGCGATCGATGCCGCGCATGCCGCCCACGGCACTGCGGGTGGCGCGATCCGGCTAGAGCTGGCCGACGAAGGCCGGCGCGTCAGGTTGTCAGTCGTGGATTCGGGCGGCTTGCTGGAAGCGACGCCGGTGCGGCAGCTGTTCACACCCTTCTTCAGCACCAAGAAAGGCGGCCAGGGGATCGGCCTGATGTTCGTGCGCGAGGTGCTGAGCCGGCATGGGTGCACGTGGTCGCTGGCGGCGGGTGCGGTTGGGGAGACGCGGTTCGATATCTGGTTTCCGGTGGGGCAAGACACCGGAACACGCCTCCCGTAGGCTGGGCTCCCTGCGCCCACGCGAACGCCGGTGTTACACCGGATTCGACGTGGGCACGTGGTGCCCACCCTACTTCGGATACTTGACCGTCATTTCCTTCAGCAGGTTGTCGGCATGGTCGACCTCCTTCATCACCCACAGCATGTAGCGGATATCGACGTGGATCGCGCGCGTGATGGCCGGGTCGAAGTACCAATCCTTGGTGATCGATTCATAGGTCGAATCGAAGTTCAGGCCCACCAGTTCGCCGCGCTTGTTCATCACCGCCGAACCCGAATTGCCGCCGGTGGTGTCGGCGCTCGACAGGAAGTCGACCGGCACCGTGCCCAGCACCGGATCCTTGAACACGCCCCAGCGCTTGTCGCGGATCGCCTGCAGCAGATTGGCCGGCGCGTTGAACGGTTCCTTGCCGGTGTTCTTCTCGAGGATGCCCTGCACGGTCGAGAACGGCCCCTTGATCACGCCGTCGCGCGCCTGGTAGGCACCGACGGTGCCGTAGGTCACGCGCAGGGTCGAGTTGGCGTCCGGGTAGACCGGCTTGCCCTGCGACTTCTTCCAGGCGATCACCGCTTCCATGTATTGCGGGATCACGCGTTCCAGGTTACCGTCGACTTCCTTGCGGCGGTCTTCCAGCGCCATCGCGACGTCCTGCAGGCGCACGGCGAGCTGGATGAACGGGTCCTGCGAATTGCGGAAGGCGGCCGGGTCCTTGCCGATCCAGGCCAGGCGCTTGGCGGTGTCGCCCAGGTCGGTCGACTTGTACAGCGCCGGGACCGCATTTGGCGACTGAGCCGGCGCCGGCAGCAGCCCATCCAGGCCCTGCGGCCGCGCCTTGGGATCGATCTTGGCGTAGCGGTTCAGGGCCGCGGTGTAGCGGGCCTGGTCGACGCTGGCGACGAAGGATTGCTCGAGGCGGTTCAGGCGCGCCTTGATGAAGGAAAGGTCGCGCTCCTGGTAGCCGGCTTCGCGCTGGGCGTCCGGCTTCTGGCGTTCCAGCGCCAGGCGGTACAGGGTGCGCGCGCTCTTGAGCAGGTCGCTGTGGGTGGCTTCCGCCCAGGCGGCTTCCTGGCGGCTGGTCGCCATGTCAGCGCCGATGGCGGTGTCGAGGTCGGCCAGCAGCGTGCCATTTTTACCGTGCTGCTTGTACCAGCCACGGAACTGGCCGTCCTGCACGTCCTTGATGGCGGCGATGTCGGTGCGCGCGAAGCCGTCGAGCAGGCCCTGGGTCTTCTTCAGCACGTTGTTCAGGCTCTTGGCCACGCTGGCGTAGCGCACGTCGTAGTTCGGGTTGCCCATGGTGCTTGCCGCGATCACGGACAGGTCGGCGGTGATCGAGGCGACCTTGGCCGGATAGTCGACGTCGCGCGCGAAGCGCACCTCGGAAGGCAGCTTGTAGCGGCTGGTGCGGCCCGGGTAGCCGGCCAGCAGGATCGGATCGCCGTTCTTCAGGCCTTCGGCGGAGACGACCAGGAAGTCCTTCGAATGATACGGCACGTTGTCGGGCGACGGATCGGCCGGGCGCCCATCCTTGCCGACGTAGGCGCGCAGGAAGGAAAAATCGCCGGCCTGGCGCGGGAATTCGTAGTTGTCGATGTCGCCGCCGAAGTTGCCGACGCTGTCGGCCGGCGCGTACACCAGGCGCACGTCGCGGATCATCAGCTGGCGGATGCGGTAGTACTCGCCGCCGCGGTGGAAGGCCGGCACCGAGCAGCGATAAGCTTTATCGCTTTCGCATTCGGCGATCAGCGCCTTGATGCGCGACTCGACCTGCTCGTGGCGTTCCTTGCCCGACAGGTTGGGCGACAGGCCCTTCAACACGCGCTCGGTCACGTTCTCGACCTTCTCGGTCACGTACACCAGCGTGTTGGGGCCGCCGGCCAGTTCGGCGTCGCGGGTCTTTGCCAGGTAGCCGTTGACGATGTAATTGTGTTCCGGGGTCGAGTTGCGCTGCACGGCACCGTAGGCGCAGTGGTGGTTGGTGACGATCAGGCCGTCCGGCGACACGAACGAAGCCGAGCAGCCGCCCAGCGACACCATCGCGCTCATCGGATGCTTGGAGAGGTCGGCCAGCTTCTCGGCCGGGATGGTGATGCCGATGCGCTTCAGTTCGGACTTCAATTGCGGCAGCTGGTGCGGCTGCCACTGGCCCTCGTCGGCGTGGGCGGCGGAAAACGCGCCCATCAGAGCGACGGGCAGGACGATCGATTTGAACAAGGTTGTACCCCGGTTGAGTAAAAAGCGAGGTCGAGTATATCGGCTCTCGCCTGGCCGGGAAATACATTTGTCACACAAAACCACGGCGCCGCGCTGCCATGGAGTGCCCTGCCCGACCTCACCTGTCAAGCCTTGCGGCGGCGTGGTACGGCCAGGCCCAGCAGGCCGAGGCCGACCAGCGCCAGGCTGGCCGGCTCCGGCACGGCGGCGCTGATGCCCCAGGCGTCGATCGTACCGGCATCGCCCGCTTCGCTGTCGGTCACCGTCAGCGTCCAGTCGCCGAAGATGTCCTGGCCGATGAAGGCGGCGAGCGCCTCCTCGGGCCGGAACGATCCGGTGTAGGGCGCATACGCATAGCCGGCGTCGATGCCGATGTCGGCCTGGTCGTCGAACACGGTGCCGGTATAGTTGGCGCCGCCGGACCCGCCCTGGCGGTTGGCAAGCAACACCGTGGTGGCGCCATGGCTGAGGCGCAGCACCAGGTCGGCATCGTAGCTGTGGGTGATGTCGAGCAGCGCGTCGACGTCCAGGATGCGGCCGTGGCTGTCGACAGTTAGCGTCGAGGTGACGGTACAGGTATCGCAGATGGCGACCGGAACCCGGGTACTGGTGTAGGTGGTGACGACGGCGGCCTGGGCGGCGGCGGCGCCGAGGGCGAAGATGGCGGCGCTCAGGCAAAGGGAGGTGAGGTGCACGATGGGCTCTGCTGGAATAGAAATCATGAAAGAATGCTCTCCCGGCATTGCGAGAGAGCCGGCGCTGTGCTCAGTCAATCTTGATCAGGTCGAGGGCGTCGAACGCATAGCCGGGCGTCAGCCAGCTGGACGTGCTGGTCGAACCGCTGACGACCCAGACTTTCAGCGTGTTCTGGCCCGCCACCAGCGCGCTCGTCGGCATCGTGTAGTCGTAGGTGATGTTGCGCGCACGATAGCTGCCGACCGTCATGGTGCGGGTGGACGGCTGGGCCGGCGGGAACACGTCGCCGGACTGCGAGCCGACGAAGGGCGAGGTCCAGTTGTTGACGGCGATCTGCGGTCGTCCGCCGGCCTGGGCGGTCGTCACGCCGATGCGCAAGCGATAGGTGGCGCTTGCCGAGATCTGGCTCGGCTTCAGCGTGAAATTCACCGTGACCGGACCGTTCGGCGCGCTCGTCAATCCCTTCCACTGGTAAGCCGGCATCTGCGCGCGCGGGGTCGCGACGCCGACCTGGTAGGGGTTGGCCACGCTGGCCGTGTCGAACCAGGGGCTCATGCGCACGTCGGACGGGTGCATGACCGTGATCTTGTCGCCGTTCAGGAATTCCCTCGGTGTACCGTCCCACTCGCCGATGCGGAACAGGGCCTGGGTCAGGCTCGGATCGCCTTTCGCCAGGTGCCATTTGCCGCGCGGATCGTCGCTGTTGGCCAGCGCATCGGCGCCGATCGTCACGGCCGGCACGATGTTGGTGGTGCCCGCCGTGACGCTGACCTGGGAGCTGGCGACGGCCAGCTCGTTCTTGTATACGGTCATCGTGTAGGTGCCGGGGATCATGCCATCGGCGTTCACATGGCCATCGTTGCTGGCGGCATCGGCCCAGTACTGGGCACCGGCGTTGGCGAACCCGACGGTATAAGGGAAGGCGGTATTCCGGCCATAGATCGCCGGCACGAACACATTGCCGCGCGCGGTCGGCGGCACGTAGCCGAGCAAATTCATCTTCGAGAACCAGGCGGTGTCGACCGGACCGGGCGCCGCACCGTTGGTGAAGCTCATGGTGTAGGCGTTCAGGCGGTTCAGGCGGAAGCCTTCGGTCTGGCCCTCGCCGTAGTTGACGATGTAGGTGATTTCGTTATTGGTGCTGGTGATCTGGTTGAGCAGGCTGCGATAGAAGGGACCGCCGGAGCCGCCCTCGTTGTTGTCGCGCACGATCCATATGCCGACATTCGGGCCGGTACCGCCGATGTACGCCCAGTCCTTCAGGCGCATGTTGGAATAATGCTTGGAGCGCGTTTCGCCGGCATTCGGGCCACTGGGGATGCCGAAGATGTCGCCCGACTCGATGGCGCCGTTGGTGCTGCGCAAATCGTCGGGCCAGGACGGCGGGCGGTTCGGATCGGCATTCACCACCAGCCCGCCCGGCGTGCCGCTCGGCGTGCCGTCGGGCAGCGCGGCGATGCGCATGCGGGCGATGAAGCGCACCAGGGCCGAGCCGGTCGGCTCGGCGGTGAAATAGGTGCCCATGTAGATCCTGGCGTCGCCCTTTTTCACCAGGTAGTAGTGGGTCAGCACGCCGGTCGCGCCGCCCACCGTCGTCACCGTGACCTTGATGTAATCGCTGGCCGCCGTCACCGCGCTCTGGCCGGCGGCCGGCAGGGCGACCGGCGTCGCATTGCCGTTCGCATCCACCACCTCGGCTTTCACGCTGACGCCGGTCTGGTCCGTATAAATATAGTCGTAGCCGGTATTGACCTGGGTGCCCCGCCCCGCATCCTGGTATTCGACGCCGTTGTACACCAGGCTCGACAGGTCGCCGGGCGAGGTCGTGCTGGTGTCGGTCGGGAAGCCGCGCACCTTGAACACCAGGCCGGCATTGGTATCGATGGTGTAGCTGACGACTTTGTCGCTGGCATCCTTCGTCGCGGTGACGCTGAAGGCCGCCTGGGCTTGCAGGGTGGCGCCGGCGAGCATGGTGAACAGTGCGCAGGCCCGCAGCATGGGTTGCAATTGAGGTTTCCGCATTTTCATCTCCTGGTTCTTGTTGGTTTCGCATTCCAGTATTGAATCCAAATACACAGGGGTCAATTGCTTGGAGACGACAAACGAAAAGACTCACGGACGTGAGCGAATCGGGAACGCGGCGGCGGGCGGCCCCGGGGTGGCCCTCCTTACTGCGATGGCGAGCGAATGCAGATAAAATGACGGGTTCGACACGCCAGCAGCCCCGCCGCGACCCCATGCCCCGCTTCCTAGAACAGACCACCGCCACCCTGCGCCGCCTGGCGCCCGACACCTTCACCCTGTGGCTGCTCGGCACCATTGCCCTGGCCAGCCTCCTGCCCTGCAGCGGCCCGACCGCGGTCGCGCTCGGCAAGATCACCAGCTTCGCCATCGGCCTGTTGTTCTTCCTGCACGGCGCCAAGCTGTCGCGCGAGGCGATGGTGGACGGCCTGACGCACTGGCGCCTGCACCTGCTGGTGCTGGCCTCGACCTTCGTCATGTTCCCGCTGCTCGGCCTCGCCATGAAGCCGCTGTCCGGCACCGTGCTCCAGCCGGACCTGTACGTCGGCATCCTGTTCCTGTGCACCCTGCCCTCGACCGTGCAATCGTCGATCGCCTTTACCTCGGTGGCGCGCGGCAACGTGGCGGCCGCGGTGTGCAGCGCCTCGGCCTCGAACTTCGTCGGGATCTTCGTCACGCCGCTGCTGGTGGGCACCCTGATCGCGCGCGGCGCCGCCGGCGGCTCGCAGCTGGATGCCATCCTCACCATCGTCGAACAGCTGCTGCTGCCCTTCCTGGCCGGCCAGTTCCTGCGGCCGTGGATCGGCGCCTGGGTCGACCGCCACAAGCCGATGCTGAAGATCGTCGACCAGGGCTCGATCCTGCTGGTCGTCTACACGGCCTTCAGCGAATCGGTGAACGAGGGACTGTGGCACAAGCTGTCGCTGTCGGCGCTGGTCACGCTCGGCCTGGTGTGCGGCGCGATGCTGGCGGTGGCGTTGCTGCTGGCGGCCTGGACCAGCCGCCGCCTGGGCTTCAGCAAGGAAGACGAAATCACCATCGTGTTCTGCGGCTCGAAAAAGAGCCTGGCCAGCGGCGTGCCGATGGCGAAAGTCCTGTTCGCCCCGAGCGCGCTCGGCATGGTGATCCTGCCGGTGATGCTGTTCCACCAGATCCAGTTGATGGTATGTGCCATCCTCGCTGCGCGCTGGGCCAAGCGCCCTAATTGAGAAACCACAAACCGGGGTCAGGGCCCGGTTTTTGAAACTTCGGGGTCAGAGCAGATTCGGAAAAGCGGCTGCTAGCCGGGTTCCGCCACCACTGCGCGCGCTCTGCCTCTCTGAAAAGCGTCGTCAGATCAAGCGAGAAACCTTGATTCCTAAAGTGCTCTGACCCCGAATTAAGGAATTATTGCGCGTGCCAGCCGCCGCCGAGCGACTGGATCAGCGCGACGGCCGTGGTCTGGCGGTCGGCCTGGGACTGGATCAGGTTGCGGCGCGCGTTGAGGGCCGTGATCTGGGCCGTCACCACGTCGGTGTAGCTCACCTGGCCGGCGCGGTAGCGGTTGAGCACCTGTTGCTCGACCTTGTCGGCGGCTTCGGATGCCTGGCGGCGCAGGTCTTGTTGCTGGGTCAGCACGCGGGTGGCGGCCAGCTGGTTTTCGACGTCGGCGAAGGCGGCCAGCACGGTCTGGCGGTAGTTCGCCGCCGCCTGCTCGTGCGCGGCGCGCGCGCTCTCGACGCGGGCGCGGGTCGCCCCTGCATCGAACAAGGTCTGGGCCGCCGACAGGCCGAACGACCAGGTCGCCGCCGACGCGTTCAGCAGGTCGCCGATGCGGCTCGCCGCCGTCGCGTAGTTGGCGCTCAGGCCGACGTCCGGGAAGTAGGCCGAGCGCGCGATGCCGATCTGCTCGTTGGCCGCGGCCACGCGGCGTTCGGCGCTGGCGATGTCCGGACGGCGCTGCAGCAGCGTGGCCGGCACCCCGACCGGGACATCCGGGACGGTCACGTTCCACGGCGCCGCCGGCAGCGCGAACTCGGCCGGCGCCTTGCCCACCAACACCGCGATCGCGTGCTCGAGCTGGGCGCGCTGGCTGCTCAGCGACAGCTCGTCGCTGCGCGCGGTCGCCAGCTGGGTCTCGGCCTGGTACACGTCCGAATGCGCGATGATGCCGACGTTGTAGCGGTTCTGGGTGATGCGCAGTTCGCGCTCGTAGCCCTCGATGGTGGTCTTCAGCAGTGCGCGCTGGGCGTCGACCGAGCGCAGCGACACGTAGTCGAGCACCAGCTCGCCCTGGGCCGACAGGCGCGCGGCCGCCAGCTCGGCGGCGCTGGCCTGGGCCTGGGCGCTGGCCGCGGTGACGCCGGCGCGCAGGCGGCCCCACACGTCCGGCTCCCAGCTGCCGCCGATCGACAGGCGGAAGTTGTTGCGGACGTCGCCACCGCCGCTGCCGCCGATGATGTTGCCGTTGGCGTCGACCGTGGCCGCACCGCCGCCGCCGCGCGACCCCGAGCGGGTGCCGGAGCCGTTCAGGGTCACGCTCGGGAACAGCGACGCGCGCTGCTCGGCCACCAGCGCGCGCGCCTGCGCATACGCCGCCACGGCCGCCGCCACGTTCTGGTTCGAGACCTCGACCTGGGACGCCAGGTCGTTCAGTACCGGATCGCCGAACAGGGTCCACCACGGCCCGCGGTCGAGCGCATCGGCGGGCGCCGCCGGCACCCAGCCCTGCATTTCCTTGAATTGCACCGGCGCCGGCGTGCTTGGGACCTGGTAGGTCGGGCTCACCGAGCAGCCGGCGACGAACACGGAGGCCGCCAGCGCCAGCAGGGCCGGACGGAAGGGTAAGACAAATCGGGTTACACGCATGCTTGGTCTATTCTTGTTCATGAATTCGTGGTGATCGAAGGCTGGGGCTCGATAGCGTGGCGCACCAGCTCGTGTTCGTCCGGTTTCCTGCTGCGCAGCTTGTCCATATAGACGTAGACCACCGGCGTCGTCAGCAGCGTCAGCAGCTGGCTGGCCAGCAGGCCGCCGATGATGGCGATGCCGAGCGGCTGGCGCAGTTCCGAGCCTTCGCCGAAGCCGATCGCCAGCGGCAAGGCGCCCAGGGCCGCCGCCAGCGTCGTCATCAGGATCGGGCGGAAGCGCAGCAGGCAGGCTTCGCGCACCGCCTCGGTGGCGCTCAAGCCGCGCGCCCGCTCCGCTTCCAGCGCGAAGTCGATGATCAGGATCGCGTTCTTTTTCACGATACCGATCAGCAGGAACACGCCGATCAGCGCGATGATCGAGAACTCCATATGGAACATCAAGAGCGCCAGCACGGCGCCGACGCCGGCCGACGGCAGCGTCGACAGCACCGTGATCGGGTGGATCAGGCTCTCGTACAGGATGCCCAGCACGATGTAGATGACGACGATCGCCGCCAGGATCAGCAGCGGCTGCTGCTTGTTCGATTCCTCCGCCTGCTTGGCCTGGCCCTGGAAGGTGCCGCGCACGTTCACCGGCAT